>NZ_JAXIXE010000049.1:0-3102 GCF_036305205.1 Megasphaera massiliensis | reverse complement strand
GTGTCTTCTCAAACCATTGCGATGATTGAACGCTGGATCAATGAACTGCCTCGAAAAATCTTTGCTTACGAAGATGCTGAATCTAAATTTCAGGCCGAATTGTCTCGAGTGTCCTAATTGGTATTGCAATTAACCGCATAAAGATTTGTCGATTCCCCATGCAGCTCACTAGTTAGAACCATTTAAAATTTAGGAGGCCTTATTATGGAATACTTGAATGATATGTTTTCCTTAAAAGGAAATGTCGCCTTCGTTACAGGCGGATCTTATGGAATTGGCTTTGCTATTGCGAAAGCTTTGGCACGGGCGGGGGCTGTTATTGCTTTTAACTGCCGTAGTGAAGAACATATTCAGCAGGCCATGAAGGATTATGAACGAGAAGGTATTGAAGCCCATGGATATCTCTGCGATGTCACGGATGAAGTGCATGTTCAACAATTAGTGGCAGAAATTGAAAAAACATTGGGAACGATTGATATCTTGGTCAATAATGCGGGTATTATCAAACGGATTCCTATGTGCGATATGACGACGGATGAATTCAGAAAGGTTGTGGATGTCGACCTTGTAGGACCTTTCATTGTATCGAAGGCCGTTATTCCCGGGATGATTAAAAAGGGACACGGTAAAATTATCAATATATGCTCTATGATGAGCGAACTTGGGCGAGAAACGGTATCGGCTTATGCCGCAGCCAAAGGTGGTTTGAAGATGTTGACGCGGAATATATGCTCAGAATTTGGCGGAGCGAATATTCAGTGTAACGGCATTGGACCTGGCTATATTGCGACTCCACAAACGGCTCCGCTTCGAGAAAAACAGCCTGATGGGTCACGTCATCCCTTCGATCAGTTTATCGTATCCAAAACCCCGGCAGGACGGTGGGGGACGACTGAAGACTTAGAAGGGCCTGCTGTATTCTTAGCTTCTCATGCATCAGACTTTGTAAACGGTCATATTTTGTATGTTGACGGCGGTATTCTTGCTTATATCGGAAAACAACCGTAATCACAACCATGACACGCCGGGGCAGTACTCGGCGTGTCTATTTCTTTAGAAAGGATTGATAGTCATGAAATCTGGATTAATTCTTGCGGGAGAACCGATGGGGCTTTTGATTGCCCAAAGTGAAGGAACCTTAGATAGTGTGACGGGCTATGATTTAGCGGTTGCAGGTGCTGAATTCAACGTCGCTGTCGGCGTCTCCCGATTAGGGCATCGTGTTACGTATATGACGAAGCTCGGCAATGATCCCTTTGGACAACGTATTATACGCGTTTTGAACGAAAATCATATTGGGAATGAATTTGTAGCTTGGAGCGATACGAAAAAAACAGGGTTTATGTTGAAAGGCCGTGTAAGCGAAGGCGATCCGGACATCTTTTATTTCCGTGCCGGCTCAGCTGCATCGACGTTGTCGGTAGAAGATGTTGAAAAAATTCGTTTTGATGAATACAGCCATATTCATTTGACCGGTATTTTGCCCGCGTTAAGTGAATCTACACTGGCGGCTGTAAACCTGATGTTCGATAAAGCTCGTCAGGCCGGATTATTAATTACCTTCGATCCGAATCTGCGGCCGCAGCTCTGGCCCAGTCAGGATGATATGATTAAGTCGATTAATTCAATGGCTGCTAAAGCTGATATTGTGCTTCCTGGAACCGCTGAAGGTAAAATCCTTATGGGTAGCGAGGATCCAAAAAAAATCAACGATTTTTACCGTAATCTTGGAGCAAAAGTCGTGATTACTAAAGTAGGCAGTGAAGGTGCTTATGTAACGACGGCTACGGAAGAATATCTGGTTCCCGGATTTAAAGTTGATAAAGTTGTCGATACTGTCGGTGCCGGAGACGGTTTTGCTGCCGGGGTCATTACGGCATTGATGGAAGGACGGACGCTGAAAGAAGCTGTCCGTAGAGGCAATGCGGTCGGAGCCATCCAAGTTATGAGTCGTGGAGATAATGAAGGGTTGCCGTATCCCGACCAGTTGAAAACATTCATGAAAAAATAAGGAGAATATTATGATTAGTGATAATATGAAGACTATTTTTGAAATCGGTCTGGTTCCTTTGATCGTACTGGATGATGCTGACGATGCCTTGCCGTTAGGTAAGGCTCTGGTACGTGGTGGCATTCCTATTGCCGAAGTCACTTTCCGTACCGATGCCTGCCTGGATGTCATCAAAGCCATGAAAACGATTCCTGAATTAATTGTCGGAGCCGGAACGGTTCATGACGTGAAACAGGCAGAAGCGGCTGTAAAAGCAGGTGCTGAATTTATTATTACGCCGGCCTATAATCCGCAGGTCATACAGTGGTGTGTTGAACATGGTGTTGATATTATGCCCGGGACTGTATCGCCGGCTGATATAGAAGCTGCCAACGGGTTGGGCTTAGACGTTTGCAAATTTTTCCCTGCTGGAGCTTATGGGGGAACAAAAACCTTAAAAGCCTTAGCAGGTCCTTTTGCCGCGATGAAATTCATTCCTACGGGCGGTGTCAACTATGACAACATGAATGATTATTTAGATTTACCTAACGTTGCTGCCGTAGGCGGAAGTTTCATTACCCCTTCCGAGTTAGTAAAATCGAAGGACTGGGATGGAATTGCGGCCCATTGTCAGAACCTTGTGCGTCATATGTTAGACTTTTCCTTGGGGCATGTAGGGCTTCATGTACCCGGAAGAGCTGAAGCAGAATCCGTAACCGACGGTTTATGTCGACTCATGGTCCAAGAAAAGATTCCCGGGGCCGACAACTTCTTTGCCGGTACGATGGCTGAAATTTGTGACCATGAAATGCCAGGCACCAATGGGCATATTTGTATTGATACACGTGATATGCCCCGTGCTTTAGCTTATTATAAACGCCAGGGTATCGAACTAGATGAAAAACACTGTTATCGTGATGAAAATGGTGAAATAAAAGTAGCATTCCTAAAAGAAACAGTAGGTGGATTCTCCGTTCACTTACGTCGTAAATAAAAAAGCTGCCGTGTAAATTGATATGCTCCCCTTTAGGTAGACATGAGAAATAATAAAATCTCATGCTGCTTGAAGGGGAGTATTTTTAATGCGAAAAACAAAGATATGTGCTCAAGAG
>NZ_JAXIXE010000048.1:0-27706 GCF_036305205.1 Megasphaera massiliensis | reverse complement strand
CTGTCGAAATCTGTCGCGCCGTCAACTCTGCTCGAAGAATCGTCAGGAGTATCGTAAAGTATTAGCACGGCTCTATCGCAAACAAGCGAATCAGCGCAGAGATTTCCACTTTAAACTCGCAAAAGAGCTATGTCAGAAGTACGCAGTTATCTGTCTTGAAAGTCTCAGTATGAAAGCTATGCAGCAAGGTCACGGGAAAAAAGTCAACGACTACGGTTTTGCTGCGTTCGAGAATATCCTAGAATATGTTGGCCGTCAGACAGGAACACAAATTATTAAAGTAGATAAATTTTATCCATCCAGTCAGCTTTGCCATGACTGTGGCTACCAAAACAAAGCAATTAAGGATATTGGCGTCTATGAATGGACTTGTCCTTTCTGCGGAAGCCATCACGACCGAGACCGCAATGCGGCTAGAAATATTTTGTCAGAAGGTCTAAGACTACTAACAGTATAATTTTGTATACGGGTGGGGCATCATCCGTTAGGAGAGAGAATGTAAGGCCATCGCGAGATGTGCGGTTCTCGTTCACATCCTAGAATCACTCGGCTTTAGCCGTGGGAGTATGTCAATTAAATATTACTCGTATATATTGACAAAAATGCTATTTCATCGTATCCTAATAGTAGGTAATTTTTAAATATCTAGAAAGGTAGATGTATACAGATGGATAAGAAGCAGTTCATGGAAATGTGTAAGGCATTGTCCAATGAAACGCGGGTAAATATCCTGATCTGGCTCAAAGATCCGGAAAAACATTTTCCTGGTAAAAAGCTTCATCTGTCTCCAGATACAGCCGACTGCCCTGGTGGCATCTGCGTTGGTTCTATTCAGGATAAAGCTGGGATTTCGCAATCGACGATTTCTCACTATTTGGATATGCTGCAGCGTGCCGGCTTATTGTCGACAGAACGCGTTGGGCGCTGGACTTACTATCGCCGCAACGAACAAGCGTTACAGGAACTATCCCGTTTCATCGGTCAAGATTTATAGACCGCCATTTCTAAAAAAAAGAGCGTCTGCTCCCGAAGGCCTTTGGGTCTTGGTGAGCAGACGCTTTTATTTTGTAATCATATTTTCGGCGGCAAAGTCCTGTTGATTGGCATAGTCGCCTTCCAGTATTTTGATGGGAATGAATCCGTCGTAGGCTTTGTCCTCGGTAATCTGGATTCGCGTCGGCTTGGTGAAAATCAGGATTTTATCGGAGCGGACGAGGGCGCGGATCGTTTCCATGTCGCGGTTGCGGCTGGCTTTTAGGAAGACGGGAATCGTCTCTTTATCGGGGATGACATAGGTCCCGCGCATCATGAGGTAACGGCCGCTGCTGGATGGCAGGCGATGCTCTTTGGGTTGAGCTTCTTTTTCTGCATCACTCATGTCTGGGACGCCGTCTTGGGAATACTGGGAAAAGTTGACGTTCGACTGATTGGCCTCACGCTGGCGATGAATGTAGTGAATGGTGAGGACCAGACAGAGGATGACGAAGGGCAAGAGGAGGATATTCGTATAATGGCTCCATTTGCTGTATTTTCCCTTCTCTTCTTCGGCTTCTTCTCCATCCGGGTCTGCTTGTTCGAGAACTTCCGTGCGGGGCCGCAGGGCTCCGGCCATGACCGATGACAAGGGCATGCCGTACGTTGAAATGGGATAGCGTTCTTCGAGCCAGCTCAGTCCGCAGATACAGGCCATGGCCCGACTGATGGCGCTGTCCATGTCGACGGCGATGTCCATGCGATGGAGAATGGAGGTCAAGGAGTCGTTGGCCAAATTAGGAATATAGGTCGCAGCCAGGAACTGCAGGTCCCGGATATAGACGTCATGGATGGGCCATTTGCGTCCGGACGCTTCGTAGCTGGCCTTGATGGATGTGAATAATGCTTCTGAATGGTAGGCCGATAGGAAGGCATCTCCGATGAGGACCGATATCTCTTCATCCCAGACGGCATCGAAGGGTTTACTGTCTTTCAGCCTGGCTTCGGTTACATGACGGGTTTCAATGGGTCCTTCGCGGGGCTTGATGAGATATGAAATGCCATGGACGTTCCCGTCACTAATCCAGGCCAAGGCCAGCCGGCAAATACTATTTGGATTGTCGTTTGCCAGATCTGCGGCAATGGCAATCGATGAATTGATCTCTCGCCGCCGCAGGGATTCCAGCGCCTTTTGGGTATTGCTGTTCATGACGGGCAACCTCCGTGAGTGAAGCTTTCTTAGTGGCCGCGTTGTTTATAGTACGGGCGGAAGGTGCGGCGCTGCCGCTTCGGTGTCTGTTTAAGCTTGAAGTAGTTGTGTTTTACGGTGCGGTTTTTTTCGTCCGTAAACGTATTGACTTCAAAGAGATTCAACGATTCGATGAAGGGAACGAATTTCTTGTACCCGAAGTTGCGGACGTCGAAGTCGGAGAACTGTTTGCTCAGGAGATTCCCCAAGGTGCCGGAGAAAATCCAGCCGTTGTCGTCGGAGTTTTCTTCGGTCAGTTTGATGAGGGCCTGGCGGATGGTTGAGAAGTCTTTTCCGGGCGTCTTGCCGGAAGAAGGAGTCTGTTCTGACGGAGCCGGAGTATGTTCGCTTTCCGTTTCACTGGGCTGGGTTTCCACAGGATGAGTTTCAGCTTCGGCTTTTTCCGGCTTTGCAGCATCCGCTTCCGGGGCCGTTTCTTCATGTTCGGCCTGTTCGATATCGTCAGCATCGTGTTCTTCGGCTTCTTCCCAAAGGACGTCGAGGTAGAGAAACTTGTTGCAGGCTGAGATAAAGGAGCGGGGCGTCTTGCTTTCGCCCATGCCTAAGACGTACTTTTGCGATTCCCGAAGGCGTGATGCCAAACGGGTGAAGTCACTGTCCGATGATACGATGCAAAATCCGTCGAGATTGCTCTGGTACAATAAATCCATGGTGTCGATGATGAGGGCCGAGTCCGATGAATTTTTGCGGATCGTATTGCTGTACTGCTGGATGGGCTGGATGGCGTTGTCGAGAATCGTGTTGCGCCATGAAGCCATCTGCGGCGTCGTCCAGTTGCCGTAAATTCGTTTGTAGACGACGTTGCCAAGGTTATTGGCTTCCGAAAGGATGACGTCGATATATTTACTGGAAATATTTTCGGCGTCGATGAGAACGGCGAGTTTCATTTCTTGATTCATAGTTGTTTTACCTCTGTTTTCATTACGTTTCATCAATACATGTGGCCTTAGCGGATAAATTCAAAGCGAAATTTCCGACCCGGTGTAATGGTGTCGATGAGAAATTCTTCTTCAGGCAGAATTTTCGCAGCTATATTAGTCCGTTCTTCCGGCTCAAGTTCTCGTTTTACAATCTGCACTTCGCCCATGTAGCGCAGAAAATCGACATTGTCAATGGTGATGTCGCCGCGGCGAAGACTGCGGAATCCGGCACTGTCCGGTTCGACGATGCGGCCGTCTAAAAGGCTTCGGCTGTTGCCGGCGCGGACGACGTCGCGTGACGGGTCGGGGCGGGACGTAAAGGTATGGGACAGGAGGTCCTGTACATAGGGGTCGCGGATTAAGAAACGGGCTTTTAGGACGACGACACCTGTTTCTTCCCGGCCGGCGCGGGACAGTTCGCGAAGCTCCGTAAGGGAAGGCCGGTCGTCGCCGATGAAGACCGACTGCAGTCCTAAGGCGGCCAGATGGCGGGCGGCCAGACTGACGGGCTGACGGCGATGTTCTTCGAGGGTCGGCAGTCCTTCTGATAAGGGAGCTCGGCGTCCCTCGCTGCTGGCAATGAAGGCACCTACGGAAAGCCCGTAGGATTGGAGCAGGTTCGTCTGGGCGATGAAATAATCGCGGTCAAGGCCTGTGTGCGGCCTGGGGTAGAAGTTGTGCAGTCCGTCGACGGCTTCCAAGCGAGCTCCTTTTTTTTGTAGCTCTTTCAAGCTGTCTTCCGTCAAGGTCGAGGCATTGAGTTGTACCTGGATGACCTGACTGTAGAGGGCTATTTTTTCGGCATCGAAGCCGTCGTCGAAGCGAACGGTCGTAATGCCGAGCTTGGCAAGTTTTACCGGTTCAACACGGTCCATTCCTAAGAGGGCTGCCGAGGCCGGAGAGATGTCGGCGACGACGTCCATGCTATTTTCGCGGGCTGATGCCAGGACGGCCTCCAGTTCTCGATGAAAGGCTGCGACATCCGTTTCAGGAATATGGAAAGAGGTGAACAGACGGTGAATGCCCAAGGCTGCCGCTTCTTCAATAAGTCCCGTTTTTTCTCGGATGCTGCCTCGGAGGCCGGGGTAGATCGAAATGCCTGTGTCCATTTATTCATCCTCCTTTGGATCATCAAAACCCAGCAGATATGTAGCTATGAAGCCGGCTGCATAGGCTGCCAAGAGGCCTAAGAGATACATGGGGATGTTGTCTGTTCCGGCAGCCAGGGGCAGGCCGGAAATACCAATTGTGGCAGCGCCTACCATATAGGCTGCCTGGACGGCTCCGCCGACAGCACCGCCGATGCAGGCCCCGATGAAGGGTCGCCCTAAGGGGAGTGTAACGCCGTAGATGAGGGGTTCGCCGATGCCCATGAGGCCGACCGGGAGGGCCGAGGCAATGGTCTTTTTCAACCCTTTGTTTTTGGTTTTCAGATAGACGGCCAGAGAGGCTCCGACCTGACCGCCGCCGGCCATGGCCAAAATCGGCAGCAGGATGGTCACGCCGTAGCGGGACAATAATTCCGCGTGAATCGGGGTCAGCCCTTGGTGAATCCCGACCATGACCATGGGCAAAAAGGTCCCGCCTAAAATAAAGCCTGTCAAGGCCCCGCCGCTTCCGATGGACTTTGTGGCGGCATAGCCGATGGCTTCGGATAAATAGCCGCCCAAGGGCTGACAGATGAAGAGGGCCATGAAGGTCGAGATGACGACGACGGCTAAGGGCGTGACAAAGAGGTCGACCATATCCGGAACGATGCGATGGAGTTTCTTTTCAAGCCATGATGAAAAGAAGACGACCAAGAGGACGGCGATGATGCCGCCCCGGCCGGGAACGAGGTTATCCCCGAAGAGCGTGATCTGTGCCAGACCGGGATGACTGAGGACGGCAGCCATGACGCCGCCTAACATGGGAGATCCGCCGAATTCCTTGGCGGCATTGATGCCGACGAAGATATTCAGTCCGAAAAAGGCGGCGTTGCCGGCAATGGCCAGCATTTGAAATAAAGGCCCGGCGGCCAGGGTCGGGTCGACCTTCACGGCGATATTGAGCAGGCCTGTAATCAGACCGCAGGCAATAAAGGCCGGAATGATGGGGACGAAGATGTGGGCGATTTTCTTTAAGGCCTGTTTGGCCGGCGTCGCATTTTTCTGTCGGATTTCTTCGTGCAGGGCTTTGCCGTCAAAGGGGCTTTGCGGACTTCCTTCTGCAGGCTTTTTTGCCGATGGCTTGCTGTTACTGTCATCATCGACGATTTTTGCAAAAGCCTGATAGAGTTTCGTTGCCTTTCCGGGGCCGACGATAATCTGCCATTCGTCGCCCGAACGGTTTACGCCCATGACGCCGGGAAGTTTCGCCAGGTCTTCTTTGGTGAAATGCTCGTCCGTTACGGTCAGGCGCAGGCGGGTCATGCAGTTGTAGGCTTTTTGGATATTTTCGGAGGGACCGGTGAGGTTATAAATATCCCTGGCCAGTTTATCGTAATCCATGGGAAGCCTCCCTGATTACGGCAGCGACGTAGCCCTTCGATGCCGCTAATTTGGCGTCTGCTTCTGCGGCAGATAGGCCGAGGAGTACCATGACGATAGCTGTTTTGGCATGGCCGTTACTTTCTGTCAAGGCGTCGATGGCATCCTTTCGGCTGCAGCCGGTGGCGGTCATGACGATGCGCCGGGCTCGTTCTTCGAGCTTCTTGTTGGATGATTTTACGTCGACCATGAGATTGCCGTATACTTTTCCTAAGCGGATCATGGAACCTGTCGACAACATATTGGCAATCATTTTTTGAGCCGTTCCGGCCTTCATCCGCGTCGAGCCGGTGACGACTTCCGGGCCGACGACGGCACAGAGGTCGATATCGGCACAGGCCCCGATGGGGGAGTTTGGCGAGCAGTCAATGGCAATGGCAGCGGCGCCGATACTTTTGGCATAGGTCAGGGCGCCGACGACATAAGGCGTTCTGCCGGAGGCGCTGAGGCCGACGACGACGTCGCGGGCGGTAAGCTTTTTTTCTCTCAAATCGGCCTGCCCGAGGTCCGACGAATCCTCCGCCCCTTCTTTGGCTCGGAAAATGGCATCATAGCCGCCGGCGATAAGGCCTTGGATCTGTTCGGGGTCTGTGCTGTAGGTTGGCGGACATTCGACGGCATCGAGGATTCCCAATCGGCCTGACGTGCCCGATCCGACATAGAAAAGACGGCCGCCCTGACGCAGCCGGTCAGAAATGACGTCGACGGCACGGGCAATGGCCGGGATGATTTCCTTTATGGCTTCGGCAACTTTATGGTCTTCATCATTGATGACGTGCAGCATGGCCTCCGTCGAAAGCCGGTCGATCTGTTGACTGTGAGGATTTCGCTGTTCCGTTGCCAGTGATTCTAATTCAATCATAGTATTCCTTTCTTACCTTCTTTCCTCGGTGATGAAGAGCGGTCTTGGCGGCTCTTTCAGGAAAGGTCTCTATATATCTAATTATAGAGAGTGTTGACAGTAGTTGCAATAGGGCTTTTTTTCGGAAGGCATGCCTTTATTTTTTTGCTGTTTCATGGTATTATTAATCTGCATGCAGCAGGCCTGTGTGTCATGTGCGCCCATAGCTCAGCTGGATAGAGCAGCAGTTTCCTAAACTGCGTGTCGGATGTTCGAGTCATCTTGGGCGCACCATTTTTTTATTTGTAAATTATATACTTACTATTAATCCATAATACTATTACCGGAAAGGTGGGTTTCCTCATGTCTGATATGAAGGACCGAGTTGCTTCTTTCCATGAAGAAGTCATGCACGATGCCGATTTTACGCTGCCGGAGGCGATTGCTGAAGCCAAACGCTGCCTCAACTGCAAAGTTCCTCAGTGCCGCAAGGGCTGTCCGATTGAAAATGAAATTCCGCAATTCATCCATGCGTTGACCTTGGGGGATTTTGGCGCAGCTGCTGCGCATATTTATAACCGCAGTGATTTGCCGGCCATTTGCGGCCGTATCTGTCCGAGAGAAAAGCAGTGTGAAGGCCACTGCATCCTCGGCAAAAAAGGTCAGCCCGTTGAAATCGGAAAGCTCGAACGCTTTGCAGCAGACATGGCCCTGGAAGGGAAATTTATGGATCAGCCGGTCAGCAAGAAAACAGCCGGAAACGTTGCCGTCATCGGCTGCGGTCCTGCCGGTATGGCAGCGGCTCGTGAACTGGCTAAGCGCGACTACGATGTCACCATCTATGAAGCCGCTTCTCATCCGGGCGGTACCATGACCTACGGTATCCCGACTTTTCGCCTTCATAAAGAGCTCTTGCAGCGAGAAGCCCGGGCCCTGAGCGACATGGGCGTTACCATCGAATACGGTGTTAAAATCGGCACCGATAAGAGCCTTGACGAATTGAAATCGTCCTTTGATGCCGTCTTTATCGCTGTCGGCACGATGGATGGCTGGAACCTCGGCGTTGACAATGAAGATGTGGAAGGTATCGTCGAAGCAGAACCGTTCCTGCGTCAAGTACAACTGGCTCAGGACGGCGAATTTGACCCGGAAAAACTGCCCGTCCGGGCAGGCGATAAGGTCATCGTCATCGGTGCCGGCAATGTGGCCATCGATGCGGCCCGCACGTCCCTTCGTCTCGGCGCCGACGTTACCATCGTTTACCGCCGGGCGGAACGAAATATGAAATGCCTGCCGTCTGAATATGAAGAAGCGAAAGCCGACGGTGTCCGCTTCCAATTTTATTCGGCACCGAAGGCTGTCCTTGGAGAAGGCCGTGTGGAAGGTCTTCGTTATGAACGGCAGCAGATCCTCGAAGACGCTACCATGGTGCCGACGGGAGAATTCGGTGTCGTACCGGCCAATAAGATCATCGCAGCTATCGGTAATAAGCCGGAACTTCCGGTCATCAAGTCCTTCGGCATTTCTTCCAATGACGACGGCTATATCGCCGTCAAGGATACGCCGTACGGCATGACCAGCAAGGAAGGCGTCTTTGCTGCCGGTGATATCGTCCACAAACCGCAGACCGTCGTTTTAGCTATGCGCGAAGGACGCAAAGCGGCAGAGGGCATCGACCAGTATTTAAAGGCTAAAAAAGTAATGGAAGCTGTAAAAGCTTAGGGGGCAAATAGGATGAGTGAGTTGATTCGTCAGATTCTTAATACGAATGAAAAGTTTGTTAAACAGTCCTTGTCACAAGGAGGTTTCGACGACGTCAGCAAATATCCGCGCCGCCACCTGGCTGTGTTGACTTGTATGGACACACGCCTTTTAAATTTTTTGGAACCGGCTATGGGCCTCGTCCGCGGTGATGCCAAAATCATCAAAGTCGCCGGCAATACGGCCTTTGAAGACTTCGACAGTGTCATCGGCAGTCTGATGGTTGCCGTTTACGAACTCCATGTCCATGAAATTATCGTCATGGGTCATGATGACTGCGGCATGCTCCATACGACGGCCGACAGCCTGTGCCGCCACATGGTGGAAGAAGGCATCGATGAAACGGCCATTGACGCTATCCGACCGCAGCTTAAGCAGTGGGCTGACCCGGTTACGGACGTCGATACGTCGGTCTGTGATACGGTGCGCCGACTGCGGGCGAATCCCTACTTACCGAAATCCCTTACGATTTATGGAATGGTCATCCATCCTCATACGGGCGAAATCCGTGTTGTCGACGATGGAGAAGACCGGAAATAGGAGGTTTTATGAGTTTAGTAACCCAAAGAATGGAAGAACACGCCGCTGTCTTAGAAGCGACGAAAGCATTAATTCCCGATATTGAAAAAGCCGGGGCTCTCATTAAAGAAGCCCTGGCTTCAGGCCACAAAATCCTCTTTTGCGGCAATGGCGGCAGCGCCGCCGACTCGCAGCACTTGGCTGCTGAAATCGTCGGTCGTTTTCAGAAAGAACGGCCGGCCTTCCCGGCTATCGCCCTGACCGTCGACACGTCGATCTTGACGGCCGTCGGAAATGACTACGGCTTTGATACGGTATTCCGTCGTCAGGTCCATGCCCTTGGTGAAAAAGGAGATATCCTGATCGGTATTTCGACGTCCGGCAACAGCGGCAACGTCCTCGAAGCCATTGAAGAAGCCCATGCGAAAGGCCTTACGGTTATCGGCATGACGGCCTATGGCGGCGGTAAGATGAAAGATGCCTGCGACATCTGCCTGGCCATTCCGGCTAAGGTAACGGCACGGGCTCAAGAAATGCATATAATGATCGGCCATATTCTTTGTGAAATCGCTGAAGAAGATATGTAATTAACGGACGACGCTTTGGAACTGCTTGTTGTCTCTGATCTTATCGAAATGACTCTGGGTCCGGGCAGCCTCCTTTACGGATTCACCGCCGAGGTCAATGGCTTGTTTTAAATAAGGCAGGGCTTGGTCTGCTTTTCCCAGGTCGCCGTAAATTGTCGCAATGCCGTAATAACTCCACGTGTTTCCCGGGTCGGCTGAGATGACATTTTTAAAGTACGTAATGGCCTTATCGTACTGGCCGTCGATTTTACAGGCCAGGGCCATGTTATACAAAGAGGCCATATCTTTTGGGGCTAACTGCAGGGCCTCTTCGATAAGGGCAATGCCCTGCTCAACGTCCTTTTTATTTCCCGTTTCATTGCCGCGCATGGCCAGAGTAACGCCTTTGTTGCTGAGAGCCTGATAGTTGTCGGCGTCGAGGGAAAGGGCTTTGTCGAAGTCGAGAAGGGCTTTGTCATAGTCTCCAGCCTGATAGTTTTTAATCCCTTCGTCGCTGGCGGCTTTAGAATCGGTCTTGATGGCCGGGGCAGAAGGGGCTTTCGTGGCCTGTATGGGCTTTGCCTGCTGCGATGATATCGGCTGGGGGCTGCACCCGCTGGTCCACACGGCGGCTGCGGCTAGGAGCAGGATTGCTGCGTATTTTTTATTCATCGTTATTTCTCCTATTCGTCAGTCTGGAAAACATATGAAACAAATCATTAATAAATGGGATATTCTCCTCGTTGCCGTCCTCCTCGTTTTATCCCTTATTCCGGAGGGTATCTTTTACATGACCGGGAATGATGCGGCTGTTCACGATACGTATGCTGTCATCCAAGTCGACGGCAAAATATATAAAGAAGTCCCCTTGTCAGGTCATCAGGGAACGGAGACGATTCCTATCAAGACGGACCACGGCTATAATCTGGTCGTCGTCAAAGATGATACCATTGGCATCGTCGAAGCGGACTGCCCGGATAAAATCTGTATCGGCGAGGGCTTTATCAGCCGTCCCGGGGCAACCGTCGTTTGCCTGCCTCATAAGCTGCTGATCGAAGTCAAGTCTGCCGGGGGCGGCGAACCGGATGTCATTCCGGCTCATTAGAGGTGGCTTATGAAAAAAACGTTTCGCATCATCATGTTGAGCCTGTTTATCGCTCAATCCTTAGTCCTATATATCGTCGAAGGCATGCTTCCCGTTCCTTTTATTGCGCCGGGGGCTAAGCTGGGGCTGGCCAATTTGATTACGGTCATCGCCATGTACTCCCTGCCGCGAAAACGGGATGTCTGCCTTATTCTCTTCGTTCGCGTTCTCTTGGCGGCCGCTTTTGGCGGTGGGATTAACGCATTCTTTTACAGCGTGGCCGGTGCGGTCCTCAGTTTAGGCGTCATGCTCCTTCTCAAGGGAGCCGGGAAGTTTTCGATTCTCGGCGTCAGCATGGCCGGCGGCATCTTCCATAATCTCGGGCAGGTCCTCGTTGCCTCGCTGGTCGTGGCCAACCTTAAAATCATGCTGTACCTGCCGGTTCTGGCCGTAGCCGGAGCGGGAACGGGGCTTCTCATCGGCATTACCTCGGTATTTACCCTGAGGCATTTGAAGAAACTACCAATCTATAAAAGGATGCAGGAATAATTACATCGGATATGATGGCCTTAGGGCTGTAAGCTGACGGAGTCTATGATTTCGTCAGCTAATTTTATCTTATCATCCTTATTTTCATCACAGGCCACGACGACAATCCAGGTCACAGGCCCGTCTGAAAATCCAAGGAGGCGCGCCCGCATGGATCTTTTTTCGTAGGTAAAGGTTGCGTTGCGGACTACGGCGGGTTTTCCGTCCAGCGTCCGTTCTTCTTGCGTGGTTGAAACGTTTTCGGCTCCGATTTTGGCTAAGACCGCCTGTGTTGTCGTATCGACCGTCTGGGCAAGGTTCTGTCGGACGGCGTCTTCTTGTTTTAGGTGGAGGTCATCGGCCATTTTTCGGACGTCGACACGGTTGGTGTAAACGGCGATGTAAAGACCGGCATCGTTTTCACCGTAGAGGCGACTGCCTTCATAATAAGGCTTGGCGGCGGGACTTACGGGAATGGGCAGGTCGAAGCTTTGCAGGTTGCCCGGTAATTTTATGGAAATAGCCGAACCGAGGCCGTCGACACGTTTTTCTTTTAAGGTGATGGTATAGCAGGCCGTCAAGGTAAAGGCCAAAATGGGCAGCAGTACGATCAGAATCAGAAATCGAATTCGCGTGTGAATCATAAAATACCTCGCAGAACGTAGACAGAAGATGATATCCGTTTTTCTTCAAACCGCTTATTTACGGGCTTCACGGAAGGCATCGGCCAGTGAGAAAGTAAGGGGCCCGGTGACTTTAGTAGCGTCGATGATAGGCTGCATGATGTGGCGGAATTCATCGCTCTTCTTGGATAATACATATAGTTTTGAAGTGTTGCGGGCATCCCACAAGGCGTCGTGCATTTGGCCGTCGAAGGTTTCGCCAAGGGTGCTGACCGCTTTATCAAGGGATATGACGTTGTCGAGCCCCAGAAGATTGCAGTAAATCTGTTGGAAATTCTGCCAGTGTTCGAGCATCCAGCGGACGCGTTCATCTTCTTTGGCATTGGTAATTTTGAGACGGAGTTCGCTGTCGAGCTGACGCCAGTCGTTTTCGCTCCAGGCATACATCTCGTAATCGTTGGGACAGCCTTCATTGCACCAGGTGAGAAAGTGACCGAAGGCTTCAGTGAAATGGGGCTTTCCCTTTAACATTTCCATCGTAATGCCCGTCAATTCTTGGCAAGTCTGATTCATGGCCGTCGTGTATTCCGGCATGACGTATTCTTTGTAGGCTGAGATTTCATTGCCTTCTTCGTCTATCTTGACGGCACCGATTTCGATGATTTCGCCCTTACACGTTCGGCGTGCTTCTTTTTGGTCTCGCCCGATGGGGTTCATCTCGAAGTCGACGAATACTGCTTTCATAGGTCAGGCTCCTTTCTGATTCATGATGATAATTTTTATTATACCATAATAAAAAGGCCTCGTGCAGAAGATATTATGCACGAGGCCTTGTAGTGTCTATCTTTTTTGAAGGCTGTCTTTTAGAAGCGATGGCTTAGAATGCCGGGAGAATCGTTCCTTGGAAGTGTTCGTCGATGAACTGTTTAATCGGGGCAGACTGATAAATAGCGAGGACCTTTTTGTAGGTTTCGTTGTTTTCATCGCCTTGGCGAACGACGAGTACGTTGGCATACGGCGAGTCCTTCGATTCAACGAGGAGGGAATCCTTCTGCGGGTTCAGACCGGCCGGAATGGCGTAGTTGGTGTTGACGCAGGCCAGGTCCGTGTCATCGAGAGAACGGGGAATCTGAGCGGCATCGAGTTCGACGAACTGGAGATTTTTCGGATTGGCCGTAATGTCCGTTACCGAAGCGTCTACGGAGTTGCCGTTCTTCAAGGTAATCAGGCCGGCCTGTTGGAGCAGGAGCAAGGCCCGGGCACCGTTGGTCGGGTCGTTCGGAATCGTTACCTTGGCGCCGTCGGCGACGTCTTTGAGATCTTTATATTTATGGGAATAAACGGCCATGGGCAGGATAATCGTCTTGCCGATGGAAACGAGCTTTAAGCCCTGTTTCTTGACGACGTTATCGAGGTACGGCTGGTGCTGCATGGAGTTCATATCGAGGTCTCCGTCAGCCAGGGCCTTGTTGGGCTGGACGTAGTCGTTGAATTCGACGACTTTGATGTCGAGGCCTTGTTTGGCAGCTTCTTTGGCGACTTCTTCCATGACTTCTGCATGGGGACCGGCGGTGACGCCGACTTTGATTTCTTTCTTGTCACCGGAGGCAGCGGAATCGCTGGAGGAACCGCAGCCGGCGACAGCCAGGCAGGCCGTGGCGATGAGGAGGGCTGCAAAGACTTTTTTTACCGTTATTTTCATGTAAATCATATCCTTTCTGAAAGTAAATGGAAGTTGTCGCTCAAAAAGAAAAGCCGTCATTCAGATGACGGCTCGGATTGCGATTCGTTCATCTGCCGGTAATATACCGCTGGACTTGGCACCTATCCCGATTGGGGGTTGCCGCAGCGTCATCGGGCCATTCCCTCGGCTGCTCTTGATGAAAGACAATGTGTTGTTGATGGTGTATATAGTACCATTGAGAGAATACACTGTCAAGTCCTTTTTTGCTTTTCTTGAGAATTTTTTTGTCTCATGTTATAATGAACCTACTCATCGGAGGGCTTTATACCCGTATTGTATCAGGCTGGATAAGATGTCGCAGCAGCCATTGTCCGGAGGTCCTGCAAGTCCGTATATTTGCAGGTCGACGTAAGGGCAGTCAGGTCTGTTGTGGTTTTTTATCCGGCTTTTTTTGCGCACATAGCTTCGAGGTGATAAAATATGCAGTTTGAACGGGATTTACATTGGCAGATTTATTCGGCAAAAGCCTTTTACTTTATCGGCGGTTTCGGCTTTACGACGTGGGCGTCGCTCATTCCTTTCTTGAAACGGAACCTGGCGATACCGGCCGACCACTTGGGCTTTCTCTTGCTGGGAATCGGCCTCGGGGCCTTGATCATGATGATGCTGGCCGGTACCATTGCGGCCCGTCTCGGCTGCCGTCGTTCCTTGACCATCGCCGGCTTTTGCATCGCTGCCTTTTTGAATCTCTTGTGCTACATGCCGGCCTATGGGCTGGCTGTCCTGACGGCGGTCTGCCTCGGCGCTTCTTTAGGCCTCATGGATGTCGTCGTCAATATCAATGGCATCTTTATCGAACGAAAAGTTCGTACGCGCATCATGTCGGGCTTGCAGGCCATGTGGTCTCTGGGCAATTTCATGGGCGCCGCCTTCTTTGCCTTTTTGCTCCAATTCCACCTGCCCTGGCAGGGCGTAGCCTTTGCCAGTTCGGCTGTCATCATGGCCTGCGTTTTCTTTTTCGGGCCTCACTTGCACAATGAACGCCAGGCGGCTCAGAAACGGCCGCACTTCATACGGCCTAAGGGCCAAATCGCCGTCATCGGCCTTATTTGTATGATTGCCTTTCTCGTCGAAGGCGCTATCGATGACTGGAGCGGCGTCTTCATGACCCTTGAAAAGGGCATCGATATCTCCCGGTCGGGCTTGGGGCTGACCTTGTTTACGGCTTCGTCCTTCATCACCCGCCTGGCAGGGGATACGCTGACTATGCATTGGGGGCCGCGGCGCCTTCTTGCCCTGTCCCTGCCCATTGCCTTTTTGGGATTTATCGGACTCTTGACGATCAGCGAAGGCTGGCTGCTCTTCCTGTCCTTCATTTTAATCGGTCTCGGTACGGCCAACACGGTACCTATTTTCTATTCCCTCTTGGGGCGGCAGAAAGTCATGCCTATTTCTGACGCCGTTTCGTCGGTCAGTACCATCGGCTACGCCGGCATCCTTTTGGCGCCGGCCCTCCTTGGCTTTATCGGCCGGACCTATTCGCTGTACGCGTCTTTCAGCCTGGTCACGGTCCTCTTGGTCGTCATGGCGGCCATTTCCTTAAAAATCGTAAAAGAATAATCGCTGCCGCCGGAACGATGGGGGCATAAAAAAACTACGGCCTTATGAGCAATCCCTCATAAGGCCGTAGTTTTTTATGCGTCGATGACTTTTCCCGGATTTAAGATACCCTTCGGGTCGAGGGCCCGTTTGATGGTCTTCATGATGGTCAGTTCGCCCTTGGGCGTGAACTGTTCCATGTATTTCAGCTTTTTGGCGCCGATACCGTGTTCGCCGGCCAGGCGGCCGCCGACGCTGTAGGCATAGGCGTATACTTGTTGATGGAATTCTTCGACGTTTTTGTCCCACTCTTCGTCGCTCATATCCATCTTGCAGAGGACGATGTGCAGGTTGCCGTCGCCGATGTGAGCATTGATTTTAACTTCAAAGGGATAATTTTGACCGATGTCCATGATTTTTTCGATCGTTCCGGCAATCTTATGAACCGGTACGACGACGTCGTCGGTCAGGAATACCTTGCTCTGGAGTTCGACTGAGGTCTGGCAGTTGCGGCGCATATTCCAAATGCGGTCGTCGGCTTCGAGGACGTTTACAGCCCCCGATTCTTCACAGATCGTGCAGACTTTGTCCATTTTGGTGTCCAATTCGTCTTCCTGGAAGGTTTCGACGGTGATGATGACGTAAATGCCGTCGTCGTAATGGGGCATGTCCTTGTAATGGCAGTAATCGGCACAGCCGCGGACGTACGAGTTGTCCATGTATTCGACACTGGTCGGATCGATACCGGCTTTCATCAGCTTGGGGACCATGTGCAGGGCCTTGCGCGGATCGGTGTAGACGGCCAGGACGTCGAAGCGGTACGGCGGCAGGGGGATGAGCTTTACCGTCACCTTGGTGATGATGCCGAGCGTTCCTTCACTGCCGATGATGAGCTGTTCCAAGTCGTAGCCGGTCGAGCTCTTTTTGAGGATACGGCCGCATTCGACGATGTCTCCTGTCGGGGTGACGACTTCCAGGCAGTAGACCTGGTCGCGGGTGACGCCGTAGCGGACGGCGCGGAGGCCGCCGGCATTGGTTGCCAGATTGCCGCCGATGAGGCTGCTTTCGGCGCTCGACGGGTCGCCGGCATACATGAGGCCGACTTTTTTGGCTTCGTTTTGAAGGTCAATCGTGCGGACGCCGGCTTCGACAGTCATGTACATGCCGTCTTCGTTCAGTTCGATGATTTTATTGAGGCGGTCCATACAAAGGACCAGGCCGCCGCAGACGGGAATGGCTCCGTCGGCAAGACTCGTGCCGCCGCTGCGGACAGTAATGGGAAAGTCATACTCATTGGCCAATTTGACGATGGCCGAGATTTCTTGGGCATTGGCCGGCAGGACTGCGGCGTCCGGCACGTGGAACATGGCCGGGTTCGTTTCGTAGTCCGTCTGGTACTGCAAGAGCAGGTCGCGGTCGGTCTTAACGTATGTCGGGCCGGTGATGGCCTTTAACTTTTCAATGATTTCGGGCGTAATAGGTTGAAAGTTTTTCACAAAAGGGAACCTCCTTTAATTTGTGTTGTCTTATTCTACCACGCCATCCGTCCTTAGGGAAGGTTTTTAGAATTTAAAGTCGATCGTTGCCGATACGCCGACGCCCTGGACGCGGCTCAGATTGCTGACGTCCGTCGATTCGATCGGGATCAGGGCGTTGGCACGGGCAATGCCGTTAAAGGACGCTTCGAGTTGGGCGACGGCCTTTACTTTATCGACCTGAGCCGTCGGTCCGACAACCTGGACGGCACCGATGTATTTGCCCGTGCCGACACTGACGATGGGAACGACTTTCGTCGCGTAATCCGTGCCGACGCCGTTCTTCATGAGCAGTTTATTGAGAAAATCGTTGATGGAGTCGCCGTATTTCGATACCAAAACGGTGATGCCGCCTACCTTTAAGATAGAGCCTAAATTGAAAGCCTGGACGGCGGTGCCGCCGGCAAAACCGAGCAGGGATGCAATGGTGACAGCTGCGATAACTTGTTTTTTCATAAGAAATACCTCCTAATGATGTTTTGAAATGGAACTGCCGCGAGCCAATGAGGCGGCTGCGGCGAAAAAGCAAAGGGCAGACAACAGGATGAAAGAGACGTGAAAGGCGCTGAGGACGCCGTCCTTGTAGACGGCAGCCTGTTCCGTTTCGGTCGTCATGATGAAGGTGACGGCAGCCATGCTGAAGGCTTGTCCCAAGTTGCGGGACAAGGCCAGGACGCTCGAGGCGATGCCGTGATGCATCTTTTTGACCGAGCCCATGATGGCACTGTTGTTGGGCGCTCCGAACAAGGCTGCGCCCAGGCCGATGAGGGCCAAAATCAGGCCTGCCTTACCGACGGAGATATCGGTGAAGACGGCGAAGGCCAACAGTCCCGGTGCGGTCAGGAACAGGCCCAGGGAGGCAATGCCTCGCGGTCCGTACTTATCGGATAAATCGCCGGCCCGCGGCGAAAAAATCGCCATGACCAGGGGCTGGATCAATAAGACGGTGCCGGAGATCGCCGGCGTGAGGCCGAGGACGACCTGCAGGTAGAGGGACAAGAGAAACGACACGGCATAGGTCGCGCTGTACTGGATGAGGGCAGCCAGGTTGGACATGGAAAAGGTCAGGCTGCGAAATAAGTAGAGCGGCAGGAGCGGGTGAAAAGACCGGCCTTCGTGGACGACGAAGATGATCGAAAGGACGAGTCCTGCGTAAAAGAAAACACCATTGTCTGAAAAAGATGACAGGCCGTATAAGGTGCAGAGAATGGCGCTGACCGACAGGACCGAGCTGACGGCATTGACGAAAGGAGCCCCGTTTTCATACCATTCTTTTTGGACAGGACGGATGAAGAGGTATGAAAGGAGAACCAGTACGGCTGCCAAGAGAAAGATACAGCGCCAGCCGATGAACTCCGTCAAGGCGCCGCCGATGACAGGTCCCAAAGAGAGCCCGAGATACGTCAAAGCGACGGATTGACCGATGATGTGGCCCTGACGGGATTCATCGGTCGTGGCTAAGAGCAGGGGCATATAGGATACATAGATGCCGGCCAAGGCGATGCCCTGAAGGGCCCTCAGTCCGATAAGGATGGGAAGCGTCGGGGCCAAGGCAGCCCCGATGGATGACAAGGCCAGGACTATCAAGGCGGCAGAGTACGTTCTTCGCCTGCCGTGGACGTCTGATACCTTTCCTAAAGGAAGCAGAAATGCCGCCGTCGTCATCAGGAACAAGGTGACGACCCAGCTCATGCGGTCCGGTGTCGTGCTGAATTGGTCGGCCATGACCGGAATGGCGATGTTGATCGATGTAGACAGAAAAGGGCCGACAAAGCTTATCAGGCAAATTGAATAAAAAATACGCTTTTCTGTCGTCATCGCTGCACCTCACTCATGTCACTGTCATAAATACATTATACCAGTATATGCGGGCAGGGTGAATTCTTTATTAAAAAAACGCAATGTATAAAACTGTTTTGTCCTTTTGAAAAATAAGTTTTTCTCGTGATAAGAGATGTAGAACTTGGAGATTTATGGTATAGTAAAAGAAAAATTGTTGAAAAAGGAGGGATTTACTATGGATTTAGGACTTCGAGGCAAGGTTGTCGTCGTCACCGGCGGTACGGCCGGCATCGGTCTGGCAACGGCCAAGGCCTTTTTACAGGAAGGAGCATCGGTTGCTGTCTGCGGCCGGCGTCGGGAACTTCTCGATGAAACCGTAAAAACACTGGGAGAGGCTGTCTTTGCCTGTCAGGCCGATATGACTGATGAAGCCGATGTTTCTTCCTTTGCCCATCAGGTCTATGCTCATTTCGGCCGGATCGACGTGTGGGTCAATAATGTCGGAGCCTCTATTGCCCGTCAGGGCGACTGGTATACGCCTTCCGAAATAGACGCTCACTACGCGGTCAACTTTAAGTCCGTCGTCATGGGCAGTCAAGCGGCCATTCCCTTTTTAGAGAAACAGGGAGGGGTCATCATCAACGTATCGTCCCTGGCCGCCCGGTGTGCGACTTCGGGCCGGGCGACGCTCTACGGGGCCATGAAGGCCGCCGTCGTAAACTATACCAATACCCTGGCCGGGGAAGTGGCCGCCAAGGGAATTCGCGTTCTGGCCATCATGCCGGGCTTCACCCGGACGCCTCTCGTTGCTGAAACCATCGATGCCGATGAACTTCAAAAGCAGGTCAAAGAATGTCTCCTGCGCCGGCCTGCCAGTCCCGAAGAAATTGCCGGCCCCATTGTCTTTCTGGCCAGTCAGCAGGCGGCCTATATGAATGCCGCCGTCATCGAGGTCTCGGGCGGCCGCAACGTGACCTTGAATCCCGGGTATTCCTACGGTGATTGATCTATTTTTTACGAAATATAAAAAAACTTTTTTGAAACTATACTTGACAAGAGATGTTTTAATGTGTACTATTGTTGTAGACATTGAGAAATGCAATGACCAAAACAAGTACACATAGGAAGAGACAACAGAGAAGACGGGTCACCGGCTGAAAGCCCGTTTGGCCTTGGAATATGGTGGAATGCATTTGGGAGCAGGATGAAGGAATTGAGTATGTCATCCCGTATTACCGACGTTACCGGTTTCGAGTGGCAGCACTAGGCTGCAATTCAGAGTGGAACCGCGGTCCGCCGTCTCTGTTGTAGAGATTGGCGGCTTTTTTTGTATGATTTTCTGATTATTCGATATTGTATGCAGGGGGAGTTATGATGACACAACGTAAAAAAGACTTAGTTTTAGCAGCCATGGACGGCAAACCGGTTGAACGCGTCCCTTCCGGTTTTTGGTTTCATTTCTTAGACGATGAAATCCAGGCCAATGCTTTCGAACATCCGGAATTGACGGAAAAGGTCTTCGCCGGCCAGACCCGCTACATCGATGAAGCCAAACCGGACTTCGTTAAAATCATGACCGACGGTTTTTTCCCTTATGAAAATGAAACGGCTATGAACCTTAAGACGGCGGCTGATTTTAAAAAGATTAAACCCTTAGCCGATGACGATAAGTGGTTTACCCAGCAGATCAACTATGCGAAACGCCTTACAGCTCGTTATGGCGATGAATTGGCCATGTTCTTCAACGTATTCTGTGCCGGAACGACGGTCAAGTTCATGCAGGCCGACCTCGATGCCAGTGAAGCCTTCCTGGCCAATGCCGTCAAGGAAGACCCAAAGGCCGTACGTCAGGGCTTGGATGTCATTTCCCATGATTTGGCGAAACTTGCCAAACGGCTGATTACCGAAGGCGGTGTCACCGGCATTTACTTCAGCCTTCAGAATTTATTGGGCATTTCGCCGGAGCTGTACAAAGAGGTCTTGGAACCGGGAGAAAAAGAAATCTTAGCCGCTGCCAACAGCGTCAGCGACTACAATATTCTCCACATCTGCGGTTATGCCGGTCACCGCAATGACCTTTCCTTATATAAAGATTACGATGTAAAAACCGTAAACTGGGCCGTTGTCGTAGAAGGCGTCCCCATTCCGGAAGGCCGGAAAATCCTCAACAATCGCCCGGCTTTAGGCGGTTTTGGAAACTTAGATTCTGAATTGTTGTATAAGGGCTCGAAAGAAGAAATTCAAGCTGAAACGAAGCGGATTTTAGCAGAAGCCGGTCGACAGGGCGTCCTTCTCGGCGCTGACTGCACCGTTCCGCGTGATATCGATTGGAATCATTTTGAGTGGGTTCGTGAAGCTGCCCGATAGGCAGAGAGAGGAAGATGAAAATGAAGTTTACCATGAAAAAGTTAGGGAAAGCCGTATTGACGGCAGCATTAGTCGGTGTCGTAGCAGCAGTCCTTGCCGGCTGCGGTAAACAGAGCGATTCTGCCGCCGGTGGCGGAGACGGCCAGAAAAAGGTCGTCAACGTGGCCTTTACCAACTACTACGTGCCTTATGATTTCGTCAATGATAAGGGCGAGCCCGACGGCTTTGAAGTTGCCGTCATGCAGGAAGTAGCCAAGAAGCTGCCCCAGTATACCTGGAAGTTTACACCGACCTCGGACGATGATTTGCTCATCGGCGTCGAATCGGGTAAATACACAATCGGTACGAAGGGAATCTGGAAAACGGAAGCTCGGGAAAAGAAATACATCTTCCCGAAAAACTACATTGGCGCCAGTGTCATCGGCTTAGTCATCCGTAAAGCCGACGCTGATAAGATCCATGACATGGATTCCTTTGCCCAGTACAGCGGCAAACTCGTTCCCATTGCACCTCAGGATGCCCGCTACATGGTCATCGATACCTATAATAAGGAACATCCTGACAAACAGATCAAGCTTCAGTCGTCGGAAGCCTTCCAGATTGCCGACGCTTACAGCTGGGTCATGGAAGGCCGCTATGACGGCTACCTCGAAGTTGAACTGAGCTACAAGAACAACATCGTCAAAGACGATGCACCGTACCACAAATTCAACGACAGCCTGACCTACATCCGCTATAAAGGCATTCCGACCTACCCCTTGTTCAATAAGAAAGAACAGAAATTGGCTGACGAAGTCGACCAGGCCATCGATGAACTGCGCAAGGAAGGCAAGATTGCCGAACTGGAACAGAAATACTTTGGCGAAAGCCTGTCTAACTATATTACGCAGTAAAGGCGAAGGAGGACGTTTTGATGGATACACGTGTGTTTAATCCGTCTGTTATCTTCTCGGTTATGCCGGATTTATTGTCGTATCTGTCGGTAACGCTGCTGGTAGCCGTTTCAAGCATTGTATTAGGTTCCCTCTTAGGGATGGGCCTGACCTGGGCAAAACTCGGACGCATCCGGGTTTTGCGCTGGCTGGCGCACGGGTACACTTACATCTTGAAGTGTACCCCTCCTATCGTGCTGCTGTTCATTGTCTTTTATGGACTGCCCAAGCTGATAGAATCGATGACGGATTATGATATTAATGATACCAATCGGGCTCTGTTTGCAATCATTACTTTTACCCTTTTGTTCGGAGCCTATATTTCGGAAGTCTTTCGGGCGGCTTATCAAGCTGTGCCCAAAGGACAGTATGAAGCCGGAGTCAGCATCGGCATGACGCCGTTCCAGACCTTTTATCAGGTCATGCTGCCCCAGGCGGCCCTTATTGCCCTGCCTAATTTCGGCAATTCGACGATTAACTTGCTTAAAGAAGGGGCCTTGGCTTATACGATCGGCCTCATCGACCTGATCGGTAAGGGGAATTTGATCATCGCTCAAAATTTTGGAGCCTATAGTATTGAAATTTATCTGGCCTGTATGATCATTTACTGGATCATGACCCTGATCATTGAAAAGGGATTTGCTCTCTTGGAGGGCGTCCTCGACAAGGGCGTCCATATGGGTCATGCCCGGGCGGGAGGAGGTGAGCCGTAAATGGAACTCGATTATGGTTTTATGATTGAAACGTTTTATAAGATCTGGGACGGTATCGGCGTTACCTTAGGGCTGACGGCTCTGTCACTGATCATCGCTCTTCCCATCTCCTTTTATATGGCCGTCATTCGCCTGCGGGGGCATAAACTGGGGACGGGGATTACGAGATTTTATATTTCCTTTGTCCGCGGAACCCCGTTGGTACTACAGATTTTATTGATGTACAGTCTCTTGCCGAGCTTCCTTAACTTCGCATTGAAGTCCATGGGCTCGTCCTTCAATATCTTTGAAAGCGTCAATCCTTTCTGGTATGCCGTCATCGTCTTTTCTCTCAATACTATCGCCTTGTTAGCCGAAGTATTCCGCTCGGCCTTGATGAGTATCGATAAGGGACAGATGGAAGCCGGCGTATCCGTTGGGCTTTCGGAATGGCAGACCTATCGCCAAATCATCATTCCCCAGGCCATGGTCGTCGCCCTGCCGGCGGTCAGCAATATTACGGTGAATTTGATCAAGGGCACGTCGCTGGCATTCCTGATGACGGTCAAAGACGTACTGGCTATCGGGAAAATTGCCGCCTCGTACGGCTATAACTATATTGAAGCCTATTTGGATGTCTTCGTCGTTTACATCATCGTCTGCACGATTGTCCAGCTCGTTTACCGCATAGCTGAAAAACGAATCGGTGCCTTCCGTGCCGTGTAAGGAGAGTATGCCTATGTTAATGTCTATTAAAAACGTCCGTAAGAAGTTTGGCGGCGTAGAGGTCTTAAAAGACCTCAATATGAAAATCAATAAAGGAGATGTCGTCGTCATCCTGGGCCCTAGCGGTTCCGGGAAGACGACCTTCCTGCGGTGTCTTAACTTTCTCGAACGGGCTGACGAGGGGCAGATGGAATTTGCCGACATGAACATCGATTTAAGCAAGCCTTCCGATAAGGAGATTGCCGCTGTCCGCAAGAAGACGGCCTTCGTGTTCCAGGGATATAATCTGTTTGCCAACAAGACTGTTTTGGAAAACGTCATGCTCGGCCTGACGACGGGCCGCGGCATTCCTAAATCCGAAGCCGAACAGACGGCGCGGGATGCCTTGCAGCGCGTCGGCATGATCGACCGGGCCGATTACTATCCGGCTCAATTATCCGGCGGCCAGCAGCAGCGTGTCGGTATTGCCCGGGCCATTGCCGTCAATCCGGACGTTATCTTGTTTGACGAACCGACGTCGGCCCTCGACCCGGAACTGGTCGGCGACGTGCTGAAGGTCATGCGCGATTTGGCTAAAGCCGGGACGACGATGATCGTCGTCACTCATGAAATGAAATTTGCTTCCGACGTAGCTACCCATGTCATCTTTATGGATGGCGGCGTCATCGTCGAAGAAGGTTCATCGGAAGATATCTTCAAGCATCCGAAAGAAGAACGGACGAAACGATTCCTGCACCGCATTTTCTGTACCGCCTTTGACGGTCCGGACGAAGAGGAATAAAAGAAGCATAATAGAATATAAAAAGAGAAGGTCTTCCTCTCTATCAATCGATAGGGAAGGAGACCTTCTTTGTATGGTGCAGAATCTGTGTTTTGAGGAATCAACCGATGATGACGGAGACGATCTCGTCCGGTGTATCGACGAGAATGGAAGCTCCGTGGCTTTTCAGAAATTCGGTCGGCCGAAAGCCCCAGGTGACGCTGATGCAGTCGAGGCCGGCATTTTGGGCTGTCTGGATATCGATTTCAGAATCGCCGACGTATACGGCGTCTTCCGGTGCGAGGCCGAGGTCATGGAGCACTTTTTGGACCATGTCCGGAGCCGGCTTACGGCGGATTTGCGGCTGTTCACCAAGGACGCTGTCGAAGAGGTCCGGGAAATAGTCGGCAGCCAAGTCCTGTACGGCAGGATTCGGCTTGTTTGATACGACGGCCACTTTGACGTCCTTTTCGCGGAGGCGGCGAATCATGGTGCTGATGCCGTCGTATTCGCCGGTCTTTACGGCACAGTGAGCCGCATAATAAGGCTTATAGATGTCCTGGATGCGGGTGATTTCCTGAGGGTCGATTTGCGGGGTGACCTTGTCGCCGGGCTGGCCGATGGCTTCGAGTTCATCATACGAGGCGAGGCCCTGTTCAATCGCTAAGGCTCGCGTGATGGCAACGACGACACCGCTGCCGAAGAAGTTGCGAACATCGGCTGGCGCATAAGCATGGGCGTGGCCGGTCTGTGCTAAGGCATAGTTTAAGGCATCGGTCAGGTCATCTAAGGTGTTGAGGACCGTTCCATCCATATCAAAAATAACGGCATTGTATTTTTTGGTTGTCATGAGAGAGCCTCCTGCATGTTCTTTTTACCGGAACAGTTTAACGTTCAACGGCCCGGTTGTCAAGTCAGGCTGCTTTGGTAAATCTTTTCTAAGTTGTCCTGCATGCGGTCGAGGTAAGACTTGCCGTCTTCACTGGTTTCAATGGTGTGGATCGTCTCTACGCGGGCGCCGACTTCGCGGGCTAAGGTTTCTGACGTTTCGGGACTTACCATGTCTTCGACGAAGATGGTCTTTACGTTATGGGCCCGGCAGTAATCGGCAAGCCTTGCCAGCTGGCGGGCACTCGGCTCACCGCTGGAAAAGACCGATTCGACACTTTGTTGAGTCAGGCCGAAGTCTCGGCATAAGTAGGCAAAGGCGGCGTGGCCGGTGACAAAATCCTTGCGGGGCGCCTTCGCGAATTTGCCGGCATATTCGTCCTGCAGGGCTTGGAGCTGCCGGGTGTAGTTTTCGGCATTCTGCTGATAGTAGGCCTTGTTGGCCGGATCGGCCTCGGACAGTGCATCGGCGATGTTCCGCACTTCCTGCTGGGCGTTGATCAGGCTGAGCCAAATGTGCGGGTCATAGTCGCCGTGATCGTGGGCTTCTTCTTCATCGGTGAGTTTGATCGGTGTAATGCCTTGAGAGGCATTGACCGTGTGAAGGGACGTATTTTTGGCCGCATCGACGACTTTTGAAGCCCAAGGTTCCATGCCCAGTCCGTTGTAGACGAAGAGCTGCGATTGACCGAGGCGTTTGATGGTCTTCGTCGTCGGTTGGAATTCATGGGGCTCCGTTCCGTCGGGAATGAGGGTGTAAACATCGACTTTATCGCCGCCGACGGCTTGGGTAAATTCTTTTAAGGCGTCAAAGGTGACGGCGACCTTCAGTTTTCCGTCGTCTGGTACATCGGCCGTGGTGCCGCAGCCGGCCAGGACTGACAAGGTCATAGCCGCAATCAGAAGCATCAAGAACCGCGCCGGGAGACGGGAGTGATGAGATGACATAGATACCGACCTCCTATGGCGTTCATCGTATCACGACCGCCTTTTTTTGTCAATTACTTGCAAATGCCTTGCATTTTCGTTTGCGTAGAGATATAATAAACTACCGATAATTTTATGGCAGCGGAGGCAGTTATGATCGATTTACAACACGTTTACTTCTCTTATGAACACGGCGAGTATTTGCTCGAAGATATTAATATGACCATTCGGAATGGGGACTATATTTCCGTCGTCGGCGAAAACGGCAGCGGCAAGAGCACCCTGATTAAACTCATTTTGGGACTCCTCGTGCCGAGCCGCGGCGTCATTTCCAATACCTATCGTCATCGGGCTTATGTGCCGCAGCGCTTTGAAACGCTGAACAGCCAGTTTCCCATCACCGTCTGGGAAGTGCTCAACTGTTACCGGCAAGTCCTTCATTTAAAAGATAAGGACCTCATACGGACTTGTTTAGAGCAGATGGGGGTCTATGATTTAAAAGACCAGCTCATCGGCAGTTTATCCGGCGGTCAATGTCAGAAAGTCCTCATTGCCAGAGCTCTCATGGGGCATCCCGATCTGCTCATTTTCGATGAACCGTCGACGGGCATCGACGTCCGCAGTCAGGAAGAATTGTACCCCTTTATTAAGGATTTAAATGAGAATCAAGGGATTACAGTCCTTACGGTAGAGCATAATTTGAAATTTGCCGTCCGCAATTCGACGAAACTGTTCCACGTCGTCGGCGGCCATGGCCACTTCTGCTCGCCGAAGGCCTACCTCGATGAATATATGTCGGTTACGATGGGAGGGGAAGACTGATGTTTGAATATGCTTTTATGCAAAATGCCTTTATCGTAGCCATCCTCATTTCCATTGTCTGCCCTCTCATCGGCATCTTCCTCGTCCTGCGCCGCTATTCCATGATTGGTGACGCCTTATCCCATGCGTCTTTAGCCGGCGTTGCTGTCGGGTTACTCCTCGATTGGAACCCTGTCCTCGGCGCCTTTGGCCTGACCAGCTTTTTCGGCATCCTCATTGAAGTTCTGCGCAGTCGTTTCAGACGTTATGCCGAGTTGATTTTGGTTATTATCTTGTCCCTCTCCGTCGGCCTTGCCATTACCATCATCAGTGCCGGACTGGTTCATACCAATGTAGAGTCTTTCTTATTCGGCAGTATCCTCACGGTCTCGACGGACGATGTGTACGCCGTTATCGCCCTCAGCGTCGTTTCCATGGCCCTCATTGCCAAGCTCTATCCCCAACTGGTCATGCTGACCTTCGATGAAGACGGGGCCCAGATTGCCGGCGTTCACAGTAAAGTCGTCAATTATATTTTTTCTGTCCTGGTAGCGGCGACGATTTCCGTATCCATTCGCATCGTCGGTATCTTGGTCATCAGCTCTCTCATAGCCCTTCCCGTAGCGGCGGCCCTGCAGCTTCGAAAAGGCTTTCGTCAGACCCTGATGTATTCCATCTTTTTCAGTTTCGTCGATATTTTGTCGGGTCTGTTCTTGTCCTATTATATCGATGCTGCCCCCGGCGGAGTCACGGCCCTGACGGCTGTCGCCGTCTTGGTGCTGGTCATCATCTATAAAGAAGGGATTTTATCATGGAGAGAAAAGAGGCGTCAGTCATGAGTGATACGTATAAAGACTGCCTTCGTCAACATGGAATGAAGAGTACCAAGGCCCGCAATCTCGTACTGGATGTCTTGAGCTGTAAACAGACACTCGTCACGGTCGAAGCCGTTTATGCGGAACTTCTCGAAGGCGGGAATAAGGTCAGTTTTTCAACGGTTTATCGAATCTTGGAAATGTTTACCCAGCGGGATTTGACGGAAAAAATTTTTCTTCCCGACGAAGGGAAATACGGGTTTTCTCTGCGGCGGCCGGGCCATACACACCGTTTAATCTGTTTACAGTGCCATCAAATCGTAGACTTACCGCACTGTCCGCTCCATGATTATGAACGAGAAGTTGAAAAAAAGACTGATTTCGATATCGTCAGCCATAATCTCGAACTCTACGGGTACTGCCCTGCCTGCAAAAAAAAGCTCCCGCCGTCCGATGATATGCTCCCCTTTAGGTAGACATGAGAAATAATAAAATCTCATGCTGCTTGAAGGGGAGTATTTTTAATGCGAAAAACAAAGATATGTGCTCAAGAGAAATTACATACCGTCAAAGACATCCTCCAGGG
>NZ_JAXIXE010000047.1:0-25814 GCF_036305205.1 Megasphaera massiliensis | reverse complement strand
CCACCTGTTCCCATGCCGAACACAGCAGTTAAGGCCGCAAACGCCGAAAGTACTTGGGGGGAGGCCCCCTGGGAGGATAGGAAGCCGCTGATTCAGCAAAGAAGCACTAGCAAATGCTAGTGCTTCTTTTGTTATATGAATCATGAAATAAAAATTACGACGGATGTCGAAGACGACTGGATTGCGGCTGTCGAAATGATGTACAGGCCTTTAAGACGGATGCGAAGCGACTAGTCTGCCGTAAGAGTTAGATGTGGCAGCTTTTAAGACGGATGCCAAAGACCGCGAGACTGCCGTTACTGGCCCATATGGCCTCTTGCAAGGATGAGTGTCAAAGAGAATCAGACTGCCGCAGTCAGTACCCTACGGTTCCGTTTTACTGTCAGGGAATTCCAGACATATCGGATTTTTTCAATACTGCAGTTATCAGCACCTTGTGCTTGCCTGTTACCTTTAAAATCTTTACGGACCACTGACTGCAATCTTTCATCCCATAGCAATCATTGCCAATCAGCAGTCCGAATGATTCAGTGCCAATCCCGTATCCCGATTTCACACTCACTTTTTCATTCTTTGAATAATAGCTATTCACTATAATACATATAATTATAGTAACTGATAATTTGGTCAGAAAATGATTTTTTCGGGCACTTATGCAATTATTTTAAGCCATTTATGCTGATACAGAAAAGGATAAGCAACAAGCCGTGTATATCCTTTGTATTTTGAATACATCGCAGATATATGGAGACTGTTTGTTGTCATTCTACTTTGAATGTGGTATAAATGTGTATGTAACTAAGAAAGGGGAGTTGATTCATATGGTAAAAAGTGTTGCAGCACCGCAGGCAAAGGGGAAGAGTGCTGAAGATAAAATTTTTGGCGCCAACAATCGAGCCGTTGCTTTGACAGAAAAATTAGGGGCTGATAAGGTCATTAACGGGACCGTCGGTTCTTTGCTTGATGAAGACGGCAATTTGGTTATGCTCGATGTTGTGCAAAAAGCTTATAAGGCCTTGACTCCGAAAGAAATCGTCGCTTATGCACCGATTCAGGGCTATCCCGATTATCTGGAAGCTGCCATTGACCAGTGCTTTGGTGAATCTCGTCCGGACGGCTACATTCGTGCCTGTGCTACGTCCGGTGGTTCCGGCGTTCTCCATCACGTCATTCACAACTACTCCGAATGGGGTGATGACATCCTGACCAGTGACTGGCATTGGGGTGCTTACGGTTCCATGTGCCACGATAACGGGCGTAACCTGCGGGAATTCAACTTACTGACGGACGATGGGAAATTTAATTTCCAAAGCTTCAAAGAACATGTCAGTGCTATGGTTGCCAAACAGTACAACACGGTTATCATCATGAATTCTCCGGCCAATAACCCGACTGGTTTTGGTCTGTCCGACTCTGAGTGGGATCAGGTACTGTCCTTCCTGAAAGATGTCGTCAAAGGCCAGGATAAAAATATTATCTTCGTCTCTGATGTAGCTTATCTCGACTACAGCGGTGAAAAACATGAATGCCGCAAGTTCTTCAAAAAATTCGGTAACATGCCGGACAATGTCTTCATCATCGTGGCCTATACCTGCAGCAAGGGATTTACCATGTATGGGCAGCGAATGGGGGCTATGATCGGTATTACCCAGAATAAAGATATTGCCGATGAATTTGTTGCCATTAACCAGTATACCAGCCGTGCTACGTGGTCTAACTCCAACAGCGCTGCCATGAAGGTCATGGCTAATATCTGCAAGGATCCGGCTAAAGTTGCTGAACTCGATGCTGAACGGGCCAAGTATTTTCATCTTATTCAGGAACGGGCCGATTTGTTCATGAAGGAAGCCGATGAATGCGGTTTAAAATATCTGCGCTATATTTCCGGATTCTTCATTACCATCCCCTTAATCGGGGCTCAGAAAGTCTGTGACGAATTGGAAAAGGAAAATATCTTCCTCGTTCCTTTGGAAAAAGGTATCCGTTTGGCGGTCTGCTCCGTTTCCAAGAAAAAAATTCAGGGGCTGGCTGCGAAGATTAAAGCGACCTTTGATGCCGTCGGCGTTCAGCAGTAACGGCTGAGGAAAGGATTGGGCTTATGTTTAAAACTATCGGTGTCTGCGGAACCGGCAATATGGGACAGGCTATCGTCAAAGGCCTGGTAGTTTCGAAGGCTATGGCTGCAGATCATATCTATCTGTACAATATCCATCGGGAAAAAGCGGATGCCTTAGCGAAAGAGACGGGAGCTGTTGTCGTCGATTCACCGCTGAAATTAGCAAAGCTCTCCCATGCGCTTATTATGGCCGTCAAGCCGAATATGATGGAGAAGGCGATTTATGCTGTTAGTGACGGACTGGCAGCGGACACGGTTCTCATTTCTATTGCCGCCGGCCTCTCTCTGGAAAGCCTTGCCGGCTATGCCGGAGAGAAGACTAAAATCGTTCGCGTCATGCCCAATACACCTGCCATGGTCGGGGAAGGCATGGCTTCGATTTCGTCGAACGACATGGTGACGGCAGAAGAAACGGCTGATGCCGTCGATATTTTTTCCAGCTTTGGTAAGGCGGAAGTCGTCGATGAAAAATTGATCGACGCCGTCTGCGGTCTCAGCGGCAGCGGTCCGGCCTATGTCTACTTGTTTATCGAAGCCTTGGCTGACGGTGCCGTCCGCGAAGGGATGCCGCGGCAGATGGCCTATACCTTTGCGGCTCAGACTGTCTTAGGGGCGGCGAAGATGGTCTTAGAAACGGGAACCCATCCCGGAGCCTTGAAAGATGCCGTCTGTTCTCCAGGCGGTACGACCATTGAAGCCGTACAGACTTTGGAAGAAAACGGTTTTCGGGCTGCGGTCATGAAGGCTGTCAGTGCTTCGGCAGAAAAAAATAGAAATCTTTAATCTCATTACCCGTTGAAGGTTTGAAAACCTTCTCCGGGTAATTTTTTTTATTTTTTAGTAAAATAGAGGGACACTTTTCGTTATAAATCGTTTATAAATGGCTTTGTTATGCGATTTTTAGATAATTTAAAAATTACAAAAAGTAATAATAAAAATAAGATTTAATTATTTTTACTTCATAAACTCAAGAATTTTACGGAGTAATATGCAAAATAGTAAAGAATATTGTGATTTATATCGAAAATAGGCATATGATTATGTCTAAATGTAATTTACAAACATTACTTTCAGGTATATAATAACAAGCATAGAAACTGTATCCGGATACAATCTAATATGAGAAACGGCGATGCCCATAATTTTTTATGGACGAGCCCATGCCTCTTAAAGGCGTGACACGTGTATTTTTTATGAAAGGGTGTTATGTAATGGTTATCTTGGCCTTACTCCCGATTCTATTTCTCATTGTAGCATTGGGATTCTTGAAGATGGCCGGTTGGAAAGCGTGCCCAATCGCAGCCATTATCGCATTTATTGTTGCTGTGGCCGTGTATGACATGCCGGTTCCCATCGCTATTTCGGCAGCCTTAGAAGGGGTTGCCCTGGCATGTTGGCCGATTTTGCTGGTCATCGTTATGGCGCTGTTTGCCTATAAGTTGACGGTTGCAACGGGCAGCCTGGAAATTATCAAACAGATGCTGACCACGGTTAGTGAAGACAAACGTGTACTGTTCCTGCTCATCGCTTGGGGCTTCGGTACTTTTATGGAAGGCATGGCCGGGTTCGGTACGGCTGTTGCTATTCCGGCAGCTATGTTGGTTGCCCTCGGCTATCCGCCAATCAAGACCATCGTTGCCTGCTTGATTTCTAACGCTGTAGCGCCTTCGTTCGGTTCCATCGGTATTCCGACGACGACGATGGCTGCTGTTACGGGTCTTGATTCCGGTGTCTTGGCTACGAAGGTTTCCATCGTATCCTTTATTCCCGATCTGATCGTTCCGTTCTTAATGGTTATTTGTATCGGCGGCGGCCTGAAAGCCATCAAGGGCGTCGGAATCGTTACTCTTCTTTCTGGTTTAGCCCTGGCTATTCCGCAGCTGCTCATTTCCGTGACCATCGGTGCTGAACTTCCGGTCATGGTTTCGTCCATCATCATCATGGCTGTTATCGTCCTTTATTCCAGAGCCTGCAAGACGACGAGCAATCCGGAATATCAGGTTGATTTCAAAACTGATGATCAGAAAGCCGTTTCCTTTGGAGAAGGCGTAAAAGCTGCTATGATTTTCATCTTGATCTTCGTCCTTCTCGTTGGAACGTCGAAACTCTTCCCGTTCATCAACGGACCGCTGGCTTCTATTAAAACGACGGTTCCGATCTACGCCGGTGCCGGTGCCAAACCGTACACCTTTACGTGGATTGCCGTTCCGGGCATCATGATTTTCATTGCCTCCGTTTTAGGTGGCTTGTATCAAGGTGCTTCCATCGGTAAAATCGCTCAGGTCTTTAAAGACAACTTCGTCGGCCTGCGCTTTACGTACTTGACGATCATCACCGTTGTCGTCGTCGCGAAACTGATGACCTATTCGGGTATGACCAAAGAAATCGCCGATGCCCTCGTCTTTGCAACCGGTAACGGTTATCCGGTTTTCGCTCCCTTCGTTGGCGGCTTAGGTGCTTTCATCACCGGGTCGTGCACGAACGCCAACGTTCTCTTTGGGCCGCTCCAGACGTCAGTTGCCTCAAGCCTCGGCATGAGTCAGCCCTGGCTTGCCGGTGCCAGCTCTCTTGGCGGTTGTATCGGCAAGATGCTTTCTCCGCAGAGTATTGCCCTTGGTATCGGTGCTGTCGGTGCCGTTGCTGACGGTAAGGAAGGCGAAATCATGCGCGGTACTGTCGGTTATTGCCTCTTCTTGCTGGTCATTGCCGGTATCATCACGATCGTAGCTCCCAGCGTCGTTCCTTTCTTAGTCAACTGATATATAGTAGGCAGGCATGAAAGAGTATGCTGCATATCTATGTAGCATACCCTTTTTCTAACAGGAACAATGTGATATAATCTGTTGTGAAATGTTCCTCATACGAAACGTTTCCTTATAGGAATAATACAATATTACTTTAAAGCATAGTAAAAATTCGTAAAAATAATCGCAATTTAAAGTTTTTCGTTTGTTGCCGGTTTATTTAAAAATAAACTGCTCTTATGATAAGTTATCATGGAATAGTGCAAATCAATCGAAAAGTGATATGCGTAAAATGTGCAAATGTAATTTACATGCATAGCAAAGTAGAGTATAATGATACCTGTAAGAGATAAACGAAGAATAAACACAACAGACTAGTTTATATTTTCGTTATATTCGGTCTTAATCTGGAAGTCCTTTCCGGATGTAAATAAGTGTTATGCTTATTCTTTTCATTATTTGGAGGTATGTATTATGGCAAAAGGTAAAGTTTCACCAGAGTTAATTGAACAGTTCAAACAAATCGTCGGCGAAAAGTACGTTTATACGGACAAAGAAAAACTCGAACCGTATTCCCACGATGAAGTAACGGACCCTCATTACATGAAAGAACCGCAGGTCGTCGTTCTCCCTGCTACGACGGAAGAAGTTTCTAAAGTCGTAAAACTCTGTTATGAAAACGATACAGTTATGGTTCCGCGTGCTGCCGGTACGGGCCTTGCAGCCGGTGCTGTTGCTACGTTCGGCGGTGTCATCATCTCCATCGAACGCATGAACAACATCATCGAAATCGACAAAGAAAACATGGTCTGTGTTACGGAACCGGGCGTTACGACGGCCGTTCTCCAGGAATCCGTTCAGAAAGAAGGCCTCTTCTACGGCGGCGACCCCTGCAGTGGGGACTCCTGCTTCATCGGCGGTAACGTTGCTACCAACGCCGGTGGTAACCGCGCTGTTAAATACGGTGTAACCCGCGATCAGGTCATGGGCATGGAAGTCGTTACTCCGAGCGGCGAAGTTGTAACCCTTGGCGGTAAATTCCGTAAAAATGCTACGGGCTACATGCTGATGCACCTCTTCATCGGTTCTGAAGGTACCCTTGGTATCATCACCAAGATTTACCTCAAATTGGTTGCTCTTCCGAAATACCAGATGGACCTCTTGGCAGTATTCGACAACCTCGACGACGCTATCGCTTTGACTCCGAAAGTCATGGGCGCCGGCATCACTCCGGTCTGCGTCGAATTCATGGACAACGCTTCTATCAAACAGGTTGAAATCTTCCTCGATGAAAAACTGCCGAAATCCGACATCGGTAACTACATCATCATCCAGATCGCCGGCGACAGTGAAGACGTTCTTGATGAACAGTGCGAAAAAATCGTCGAATTGGCTGAAGAAAACAACGCTATCGACTCCTTGGTTGCTGACCCGGCTGTCATTTGGAAATCCCGTAAAGCATACCTCGAAGCTGACCGCGCTCGCAGCTTAGTCTTCTCCATGGAAGATATCGTCGTTCCCATGACGGAAATCCCTGACGCTGTACAGCAGATTTCCCGCTTGGCTGAAAAATACAATGTTGCTATGCACTGCGCCGGCCACTGCGGCGACGGCAACGTCCATATCGATATCTTGAAAGATGACCGCACTCAGGAAGAATGGGAAGAAATGCTCCCGAAAATCCAGGGCGAAATCTATGCTCTCGTTTACCAGCTCGGCGGCCGCCTCTCCGGCGAACACGGCATTGGCTACAAACGTGAAGCTCTCCTCGAAAAATACACGGACCCGGTTGAACTCAGTATGATGAAAGCTGTTAAGAAAGCATTGGATCCGAAGAATATCATGAATCCGGGCAAAGTTGTCAGCATCAACGACGAAGTTCCGGTCGAAGAATAAGTTTTACAGTTGTATACTAAGGGAAAAGGGCAAGGCCAAGGCTTTGCCCTTTCTCTTTAGAGCTATGAAATGCTATGAAAATAGCGCGGATTTAGAAAGGGTGTGTACGTATGCAGAAGTTTGCAGTGCCTTTTGGCAAAGAAAAGATCAAATTTGAACTGCCGGATGAACAGGTAGCCGGCGTTCTCGTTTCCCATGCTCACGAATATAAAGCACCGAAATCGGAAGAAGAACTCGTTGCCGATGCTTTGGCTAACCCCATTGGCAGCCCGAAACTGAGCGAATTGGCCAAAGGTAAAAAAACTTGCGTCATTATTTCCAGTGACCATACTCGTCCCGTACCGAGCCATGTCATCATGCCGCAGCTCCTGGCTGAACTGCGCAAAGGAAATCCGGACATCGACATCACCATCCTCATCGCAACGGGGATGCATCGCCCGACAACGCAGGATGAATTAGTCGCGAAATACGGTAAAGAAATTGCCGAACATGAAAAATTCTCCATCCATGTCAGCCGTAACGACGAAGACATGGTCAGCATCGGTACCTTGCCGTCCGGCGGCGAATGCCTCATCAATAAACTGGCTGCTAATGCCGATCTGCTCATTTCGGAAGGCTTCATTGAACCTCATTTCTTTGCCGGCATGTCCGGTGGCCGTAAATCCGTTTTGCCGGGGATTGCCAGCAAGATTACGGTCTTGGCTAACCACTGCTCCGAATTCATCGCTAGCCCTAATGCCCGTACGGGTATCTTGAAAGGCAACCCGATTCACGAAGATATGCTCTACGCTGCGAAGGCAGCTAACCTGGCATTTATCTGCAACGTCGTCATCGATGCCGATAAGAAGGTCATCGCTGCTTTTGCCGGCGACCGCGAAGAAGCCCACTATGCCGGCGTCGACTTTGAAATGAAATTGGCCGGTGTAAAACCGATTCCGGCTGACATCGTCATCACGACCAACGGCGGCTATCCTCTGGACCAGAACATTTACCAGTCCGTAAAAGGCATGACGGCTGCTGAAGCTACGTGTAAAGATGGCGGCGTCATCATCGATGTATCGTCCTGCTCCGACGGTCACGGCGGCGAAGACTTCTACAACAACTTGAAGAATGCTACGTCTCTCCAGAAAGCCATGGATGAAATCCTGGCCCGCGGCCGCAACGAAACGGTCTTTGACCAGTGGGAAGCTCAGATTCTCATGCGTATGCTCCTGCGGTTTACGATCATCATGGTTACGGAAGCTCCGAAACAGATGATTGAAGACATGCACATGAAATACGCTTCGTCCATCGAAGAAGCTTTGGCTATGGCAAAAGACGTATTGGCTGAAAAAGGCGTTAAGGAACCGAAAGTCACGGTTATTCCTGACGGCGTATCGGTTATCGTAAAATAAGCTTTTCGGCTGATTATTAAGATCATGAATAATGAAACGGCTCTGTAAAGGTGAACCCTTTATGGAGCCGTTTTTGTCTTGCAATGACCTATAAAGTATCATATAATGAGTGAGATATTGTTTTGGCATGGATAAAAGGGGGAATTGCCTTGGCAGGGTTAGAAACAACACTGGTATTCGACATCACCATGATTCTGCAAGTCGTGCTCATCGATTTGGCCTTAGGCGGCGATAATTCGATCGTCATCGGCATGGCAGCTAAAAATCTGCCTGCACATCTGCAAAAGAAAGCTATTTTATACGGAACGGCAGGGGCTATCATCCTGCGATTTATCATGGCTTTTATCGTGTCCTGGCTGTTCCAGGTGCCTTTTTTGAAGACTCTCGGCGCCGTCCTGCTCGTTTTCATTGGCATCAAGCTCATCGGAGCCGATGAGGCCGCCGAAGATATCCACGTCGAAGCTAAGGACTCCTTATGGGCGGCTGTGCGGACGATTATGATGGCCGATGCCCTCATGAGTTTAGACAACGTACTGGGGATCGTCGGGGTCACGAATAACCACTGGGGCCTTTTGATGTTCGGCATGCTCATTTCGGTTCCGATCATCGTCTTTGGCAGCACTGTCGTCGTTAAAGTCATGAACCGGTTCCCTATTTTAGTCTATATCGGCGGAGCTATCCTCGGCTGGGCTTCCGGCGGCATGGTGGCAACGGACCCGTATTTAGCGCAGTATGTCGGCTGGGCAGCCGCTAATCCGACAGCGATGAAACTCGTCTTGTTGGGCGTTACCGTCGTCGGCGGTTTTCTTTGGAAATCCCTTCACCGGGGAGGGAAAATTGCGGTCTAGATAAAGAAAAAACTTGACATTTTCTTCCAGTGTGATATTATATATAAGTCAGGTAACGGGGCGTGGCGCAGTTTGGTAGCGCGCTTGGTTCGGGACTAAGAGGTCGCAGGTTCAAATCCTGTCGCCCCGACCATTTTATATATCGGTATTTATCCCGAGAATACAGTAAGCGATATATAAAGCATGGAGAGCTGTCCGAGTGGCTGAAGGAGCATGATTGGAAATCATGTATAGGGCGAACGCTCTATCGTGGGTTCAAATCCCACGCTCTCCGCCATAAGAAAAAGACGATCACGAAAGTGGTCGTCTTTTTTTATCTTTCATCAAAAATGTGTTTGCGGCTAACATTTTCTTTACCTACATGGATGGCGTCGCTCACGCCGTTTTGCCGCATCATGGCCTGTGCAGCTTTTGGACTATGTACGGTATGTCCGATTCTATCATGCCCGAAGACAGTGAAAGTGTCTCTTTTTAATAAGGAATCGGCAGTACTGTTAAAGAAGATATATAATATTATAGTATATAAAGGAGGTGGCGTCCGTTGTTGACGTTTCCTTCTGAGACATCTGATGGAGTGACCGGAATCCCGTGAACCCATCGATATTTTCCTTGCAATTCAAGGCCCGATGTGATAAACTATTCTAGCATAGGTTTTGAATGATTGATATAGAAAGAGGTGTAAGTGGTGAAAGAAGGTATTCATCCGAAGTATTATACGAATGCCAAGGTAACTTGCGCATGCGGCAATACGTTTGAAACAGGTTCTACGAAACCGGAACTGCGTGTTGAAATTTGCTCTCAGTGCCATCCGTTCTTTACGGGTCAGCAGCGTGCTCAGCAGGCTCGTGGCCGTATCGAACAGTTCAATAAACGTTATGGTAAAACAGGTAAATAATCAGCAGTACAAGTGGGCAGCAGAGCAGAAATGCTCTGCTCTATTTGTATGTAGAGAAAGGGAGGTAACGCTTTGAAGAAACCGAAGATTTATGTCGGCGGTCAGGCTGTCATCGAAGGGGTTATGATGCGCAGTCCCCAAACGATTGCCACGGCTGTTCGGACACCGTCCGGTGAAATTACGGTAAAAAAAGAGCCTATTCGGTCCATTTCCGAACGGTTTCCGATTCTGAAGAAACCCTTTTTGCGGGGAACCGTAGCTTTGGTCGAGTCCCTCATATACGGCATGAAGAGCCTCTCTTATTCGGCACAGGCTGCCGGTGAAGAAGAGGAACAGCTTTCGAGCTGGCAAATGGCCCTCACCATGGGGATTTCTGCCCTCTTGGCTATCGTCTTCTTCTTGGTCATCCCTACGTACGCTGCTAAATTTATTCCCGGCGTTACGGACAGTGCCTTTCGGCTCAATGTCGTCGAAGGGATTTTGCGCCTGGCTATATTTCTATTATATATATGGGCCATTTCATTGACGGCAGACATCCGCCGGGTCTTTGAGTATCACGGAGCCGAACACAAGACGATTTGGACCTATGAATCCGGTGAAGAATTGACCGTTGAAAATGTCATGCGTCATACCCGCCTCCATCCGCGGTGCGGCACGAATTTCCTGCTCATCGTCATGGTCGTGTCGATTTTCGTCTTTGCCTTTTTGGGCTGGCCGAGTTTCATCGAACGTGTCTTGTCCCGTATCGTCCTCATGCCTGTCGTTGCCGGTATCAGTTATGAAATGATACGCCTGGCCGGGCGCACGACGAATCCCGTCATTCAAACCATATTCCGACCGGGTCTGTGGCTTCAATATCTGACGACCCGTGAACCGCATCCCGACCAGATAGAAGTTGCCATCGAAGCTATGAAGGCTGCGAAACCGGCTGACGACGGCGATGTTACAGAGATAAAGTAAGGAGAGAATTATGAGCTCATTTATGGATAAAGTACAGGCCGTGGAGAATAAATTCATGGACCTGGAACAGCAGATCAGCGACCCTGCGGTCATTGCCCGTCAGGAAGAATGGCAGAAGCTGACGAAGGAACATGCGTCGCTCATGCCCCTTGTCGAAACGTTCCGCAAGTATAAGGACATCACCCATACGATAGAAGGGGATCAGGAAATCTTGAACGACCCCGACAGCGATGATGACCTCATGGCCATGGCTAAGGAAGAAATGAACGGCCTTGTAAAAGAACAGGCCGACCTTGAAGATCAGCTGCACATCCTCATGCTGCCCAAGGACCCGCGGGATGACAAAAACGTCATCATGGAAATCCGCGGCGGTGCCGGCGGCGACGAAGCAGCCCTCTTTGCCGGCGATCTATTCCGCATGTATATGAAATATATCGAAAAGCAGCCCGGCTGGAAGACGAGTATTATCAGCTCTAACGAACCGGAATTGGGCGGTTTTAAAGAAGTCGTATTCTCTATCGAAGGATCCGGTGTCTTTGGCAAGCTGAAATATGAATCGGGCGTCCACCGCGTTCAGCGTGTCCCCGTTACCGAAGCCGGCGGCCGTATCCACACGTCAACGGCGACTGTTGCCGTTCTGCCGGAAGCAGAAGACGTTGAAATCGATCTCAATATGGACGATGTCCGCGTCGATTATTTCCGTGCCTCCGGTGCCGGCGGTCAGCACGTCAATAAGACGAGTTCTGCCGTCCGCATGACCCATATTCCGACGGGCATGGTCGTCGAATGTCAGGACGAACGGTCGCAGCTGGAAAATAGGGCCAAAGCTCTTCGCGTCTTGAAAGCCCGTCTCCTCGATCAGGCTCAGCAGAAAGCGGACGCCGAACTGACGGAAGAACGGCGCAGCCAGGTCGGTACGGGTGATCGTAGTGAACGAATCCGCACGTACAACTTCCCCCAGGGCCGGGTAACGGACCACCGTATCAACCTGACTTTGTACAAACTCGATAACGTCTTAAACGGTGATATCGACGAATTTATTCAGGCTCTGGCTGAAACTCGCCGAGCTGAACTGATGAAAGAAGCAGAAAATGAATAAGATTTGGACCATCGGTGCCTTGCTGCAATGGACTCAGCAGTACTTTGCAGAAAAAGGCATCGATTCACCGCGTCTGGATGCAGAGATTCTCTTGGCCCATGTCTTAAAAAAAGAGCGGATTTATTTATATGCCCATTACGATGAGCCCATGAACGGTGAAGAACTGGCGGCGTATCGGGAATTGGTGAAAAAGCGGGGGAGCCGTTTATCCGTCGCCCATATCTTGGGAAACCAGGCTTTTATGGGACTTGATTTTAAGGTCAGCCAGGATGTGCTCATCCCGCGGCCGGAAACGGAGATGCTCGTAGAAACCGTGATAGCGGCGGCTAAGGGAACAAAGCCTGTCGTCATCGACATCGGCACGGGAAGTGGTGCCATTGTTCTCAGTCTCTTGTCGTACTTACCGGAGGCGACGGGATTTGGTGTCGATATTTCCCCGAAGGCCTTGGCCGTGGCCGCCGAGAATGGCCAAACCTTGGGTCTTAGCGACCGCGTAACCTGGCTTGAAAGTGACCTTTTCACGGAGGTCCCGGCCATGGCCTGTGACTGGCTGGTGTCGAATCCGCCTTATCTGACGGCTCAGGATATGGCAGATCTTCAGCCTGAAGTGCGCCATGATCCGGAACTTGCCTTGTACGGCGGTGACGATGGGCTTTCTGTTTACCGGAGACTGGCTGAGACCTCGCCGTCCTATGTCAAAGGCGGCGGCCACTGTGCCGTCGAAATCGGGGCCGGCCAAGCCCCGGATGTCATCGACATTTTCTGCCGGACCGGTGCCTATCACCATGAACAGACCGTTAAAGATTATGGCGGCATTGACAGAGTCCTGTTATTTACAAGAAAAGAGTAATAGATCATGAAGCAGACGAAACTTGTAGAAATTACGGATATAGAGCAACAGAAGGAGATTCTTGAAGAAGCCGGAAGGATTATTCGTGACGGCGGACTGGTCGTCTTTCCGACGGAAACGGTGTATGGAATCGGTGCTAACGGCCTTGATGCCGACGCCTGCCGCAGTATTTATGAAGCGAAAGGGCGTCCCAGTGACAATCCTTTGATTTTGACCGTTCCCGACGAAGAAGGGGCCCTTCAGGCAGCGGCAGTCATCTCGCCGACGGCGCAGAAATTGATGAATTATTTCTGGCCCGGTCCCTTGACCATCGTCCTGCCCAGAAAACCCATCGTTCCCGATGCGGCTACGGGAGGCCTCGATACGGTGGCCCTGCGCTGCCCTGATCACGATATCTGCCGGGCTTTTCTGCGCTATGCCGGCGTTCCTGTAGCCGGTCCCAGCGCCAACTTATCGACTCGTCCCAGTCCGACGACGGCGGCTGAAGTCATGCACGACATGGACGGCCGTGTCGATATGGTCATTGATGGAGGTCCCTGCCACATCGGCGTTGAATCGACAATCGTTGAATGCAATGGCGACGACAAGGTAACCATCCTTCGTCCCGGCGGCGTTACCATTGAAATGCTCAAGGAAATCGTGCCCATCGTTGAAATGGATACGACCCTGGTGACCGGCAAGGGGGTTCCCAAGGCGCCTGGCATGAAGTACCGCCATTATGCACCGTCAGCACCGATGACTGTCGTTGTAGGGACGGAAGACAAGGTAACGGAAAAGCTGCAGTCTCTGTATGAAGTACTTAAGGCAGAAGGGAAGACCGTCGGCTTCTTGGTCAGTGAAGAAGTAGGCAGTCATTTTCCTCATAAAAACATGTACGTCTGGGGCCATCACGACGACAAAGAAGCCTTGGCTAACCAGCTCTATACAGGGCTCCTTTCCTTTGACAGCGACGTCGTCGACGTCATCTTAGCCGAAGGCGTCGATGATGAAGGGCTCGGCCTTGCTATCATGAACCGCATGAAGAAAGCTGCCGGCGGTCATGTCATCGTCGTTGATTAAGGCTTTTCGCAAAGCCCGGGAAGATGTATAATAAGATAGAATTATACCAGCACACAGACAGGGAGGATTTAATGATGAAATTAGTACTTGGCGCCGATCACGGCGGATTTGAACTGAAGGAAAATATCAAAGAATATTTGAAAGAAGAAGGCATTGAATTTACCGACTACGGCACCTTGAGCGGCGATCGCTGCGACTATCCCGACGTTGCCAAAAAAGTTGCCGAAGCTATTGCCGACGGTACCTTTGACCGAGGCATCCTCGTTTGCGGCACCGGCATCGGCATCGGCATTGCGGCCAATAAAGTTCACGGCATCCGGGCAGCTCTTTGCCACGATACCTTTTCGGCAGAATTCTGCCGCCGCCATAACGACGCCAACATTCTGACCATGGGCGGCCGCGTTATCGGACCGGGCCTGGCCAGAGAAATCGTTCGTATTTTCCTGTCCACCGGTTTTGACGGCGGCCGTCACGCTGAACGCGTTGCCAAAATTGCCGACATGGATAAATGAGGAAGGAGTATTCACACATGCATGTACAAGTAATGGATCATCCGCTTATTCAGCATAAAATCACGCTCATGCGCAAAAAAGAAACGGGGTCGAAGGACTTCCGCAACCTCTTAGAAGAAATCACCATGCTCATGGGCTATGAAATCACGCGGGACCTGCCGTTGGAAAATGTAGCCATCGAAACGCCGGTCGCTACGATGACGGGCAAGCAGATCAGCGGCAAGAAACTGGGCATCGTCCCCGTTCTTCGCGCCGGTTTGGGCATGGTTCAGGGGATGCTGAACCTCATCCCCATGGCGAAAGTCGGTCATATCGGCCTCTATCGCGACCCGCAGACTCTGGAACCGGTTGAATATTACTGCAAACTGCCTGATGTTGAAAACCGCGACTTCATCATTGTCGATCCCATGCTGGCTACCGGCGGCAGTGCTTCGGCAGCCATTACCCTGCTCAAGGATAAGGGTATCAAGAACATTAAGCTCATGTGCTTGGTAGCCGCTCCTCAGGGCGTTCAGAAGGTCAACGCCGATCACCCTGACGTTCGCATCTACGTCGCCGCCCTTGACGATACCTTGAATGACCAGGGCTATATCGTTCCCGGTCTTGGCGATGCCGGCGACCGTATCTTCGGTACGAAATAAGACGCTTTTATTACGGCATATAAAAAAATCACCTCCCATATTGCTTGGGAGGTGATTTTTTGTCTGTTAATGGCCGCAGGAAGCGAGGCTGTGAATCGATTCCAATTCATAAGGCGTTTCCTGATAGACGATATTCAGCCAATTGTGGTAGAAGAGGTGGGCGTAGCTGCACCATGTGAAGTACGGTTCCTTGGTATCGTTGTCGCCCGGGTAATAGTGCTTGGGGACGGCGATGGGAAGGCCTTTTTTCTTATCCCGCAGGTACTCTTCTTCGAGGGTCCGGCGGTCGTATTCGAAGTGGCCGAGGACGAAGAAGCGGCGGTGGTCCGGCGTACCGATGATGTTGATGCCGTTTTCGGCGGACCGCGACAGGATTTCCAGTTCCGGTGTGTTGTAGACGGCAATGTCATCTATGGCCGTATGGCGGGACTGGGGAATGAAGTAGCGGTCATCGAAGCCCCGGAGGAGGGGATGATGCTTCTGAGTCAGTTGGTATTCAAAGATACCGAAGAGCTTGGAAGACAGATCCCGTTTGTGGATGCCGTAGTAGTGGTAGAGCCCGGCTTGGGCGCCCCAGCAGAAGAGGAGCGTCGAAAAGGCATGGGTCTTGGCCCAGTCGAAATAGGTCTTCATTTCCGGCCAGTAGTCGACGGATTCAAAGGGAATCTGTTCGACCGGCGCGCCGGTAATGATCAGGCCGTCATAGTAGCGGTTCTTAATGTCTTCGAAGACGTAGTAGTTTTCATCGAGGTAAGAGGCATCGGTATGGGTACTCTGATGCATTTCCGTATGGCAGAAGTCGACTTCGACCTGGAGCGGCGAGTCACCGAGCAGGCGCAGGAGCTGGAGCTCCGTGGGCTTCTTTAAAGGCATCAGGTTGAGGATGAGGATGTGCAGGGGCCGGATGTCCTGATGGAGGGCCAGCCCCTTATCGATGGTGAAAATCCCCTCGTCGTGCAGTTTTTCTTTGGCGGCAAGCCCGTCGGCAATTTTAATCGGCATAATCCGGTCCTCCCTGCGAAAAGATACTTAAATAGATTCCAGTGCGTTTTCGACGGCAGCTAAGAGGTCTTCAATGTTTTCGAGACCGATGGAGATGCGGACCGTACCGGGCGTAATGCCGCAGGCGCGCTGGGCTTCTTCGGAAAGCTGCTGATGTGTCGTCGAAGCCGGGTGAACGAGGAGCGACTTGGAGTCGCCGACGTTGGCCAGGTCCGAGAAGATATCGGCGCTGTCGATGAATTTGCGGGCTGCCGTATAGCCGTCTTTGAGTTCAAAGGAGAAGATAGAACCCGTTCCCTTGGGGAAGTATTTCTGAGCCAATTTATAGTACGGCGAAGACGGCAGGGACGGATAGTTGACCTTGGCGACTTTCGGGCTGTTTTCTAAGAAATCAGCGATTTTCTGGGCATTGGCAACGTGGCGTTCGATGCGCAGCGACAGCGATTCAAGGCCCTGGATGAGGAGCCAGGCGTTAAACGGGCTGATGCAGGCGCCGAGGTCGCGGAGGGCTTTGGCGCGGATGCGGGTGACGAAGCCGGCGCCGGGAATATCCTTGGCGAAGTTGACGCCGTTATAGGACTGATCCGGCGAAGCGAATTCTTGGAAGCGTCCCGAAGCTGCCCAATCGAATTTACCGTTTTCTACGATGAGGCCGCCTAAGGTCGTGCCGTGGCCGCCGATGAATTTCGTAGCAGAATGGACGACGATGTCAGCACCGTGGTCGAGAGGACGGAAGAGGAACGGCGTTGCAAAGGTATTGTCGACGATGACCGGCAAGCCGTTTTCATGGGCAATGGCTGCGATGGCTTCAAAGTCGGGAATATTGATGGCCGGGTTGCCGAGGCTTTCGAGGTAAATGGCCTTGGTCTTGTCGTTGATGTATTTAGCAAAGGACTGCGGATCATCGGGATCGGCAAAGTGCGTCGTAATGCCGAGATGTTTGAACGTTTCCGTAAAGAGTTCGACCGTGCCGCCGTACAGGGTAGGAGCAGCGATGATTTCGTCGCCGGCGCCGGCCAGGTTGATGATGGAGTAGGCGATAGCCGATGCGCCGCTGGCCGTAGCAAGACCGGCTGTGCCGTTTTCAAGCGCGGCGATTCGTTTTTCCAGGACGTCCTGGGTCGGATTGGTCAAACGGCTGTAGATGAAGCCCGGGTCTCTCAATGCAAAGCGGTCTTCTGCCTGCTGCGTATCTTTAAAGACGTAAGACGTCGTCTGGTAAATAGGAACGGCACGGGAACCCGTCGTCGGATCCGGAACCTGACCTGCATGCTGTTGTAACGTTTCGAATTTGTAGTTTTTGTTTTCGCTCATAATACATTTCCCCCTGATATCTTAAAAAATATAATGTAGTATAAACTTGAAAGCCTTGTAATAAAAAAAGCTTCCATCCCTATGTAAGGGACGGAAGCACCGTGATACCACCCAATTTCACCTATCCTTCACAGGATAAGCCTCTTCAGGTACGCAGGCAAATCTTGCCCTCAATACCTTAGCACTGTAACGGGTGCGCCCGGACGGTCTAATTATTCGACCAGCCTGCTCGGAGTCCATCTTCCACGATGCTCATTGCATTCCCTTCCACCAAATCGGGAACTCTCTGTGCCAAGTCCTATCGTGTACTCTTCTCTTCATTGCAACACTATCAAGTTGTTGACGTAAGTCTATCATCAAAACGAGGTCTTGTCAAATGATTTTTCGAAAAAAATTCAAGAAATTTTAAGTTAAACGTTCTAATATAAAGGTACTGCTTAAATATATAATGATATATATAGTATGCGAAAGCGGAATCATCAGCTATGCGGAGGCGGAAGAGTCCTTCCGGTCGGGGATTTATCCGGGAAAAGCTTGAAAAAAGTAAAATAATTGTTGACAAGGGGCAGTGAAATCTGTAAAATAAATAAGTAAGCTTTTCACTTGGACTCCATTAGCCCCGGAGAAAGAGCACCAAAAGCTTGGTCAGTTAGTTAATCAGGGAGGAATTACACAGCATGAAAACTACATTTATGGCCAATGCAGGCAACATCGAACGTAAATGGTTTGTTGTTGACGCTGAAGGCCAGACATTAGGCCGTCTTGCTGCCGAAGTAGCTAAAGTTCTTCGGGGAAAACATAAACCTACTTTTACCCCGCATGTCGATACAGGCGATTTTGTAATTGTAGTCAACGCAGCAAAAGTTAAATTGACTGGTAAGAAATTAATCCAGAAGACCTATTTCCATCATTCCGGTTATCCCGGTGGATCTAAATTCACTCAGGCCGGCCATCTGCTCGAAACACGGCCGGAACGTGTTGTTGAAATGGCAGTTCGCGGTATGCTCCCGAAAAATAAATTGGGTGAACAGATGTACCGTAAACTGAACGTCTATGCAGGCGCTGAACATCCGCATCAGGCTCAGCAACCTGAAGTTTTGAAGTTAAACATTCGCTAATTAATACCGGGAGGAAGATTTCATGGCAGTAGCACAGTACTACGGCACTGGCCGTAGAAAGACATCCGTTGCTAGAGTTCGTCTGGTTCCGGGTCAGGGTAATATCACCGTCAATAAAAAAGAATTGAACGAATATTTCGGTCGTAAAACGCTGGAATTGGTTATTAAACAGCCCCTCGTACTCACAGGTGTAACCGAACAGTACGACGTCATCGCTGACGTTAAGGGCGGCGGTCCGTCCGGCCAGGCCGGCGCAATCCGTCACGGCATCAGCCGCGCTCTGTTGGAAGTCGACAGCGATTTCCGTCAGGCACTGAAAAAAGCCGGTTTCCTCACGCGTGACCCGCGTGAAAAAGAACGTCGCAAATACGGCCTCAAGAAAGCTCGTAAAGCTTCTCAGTTCTCGAAACGTTAATATTTTTCCAAGATATTTTCGTCAAACCTATGCAATTAAAAAGGGGTATCTCACAATGGGTTTCCATTCTGAGACCCCTTTTTTGTATCTTTTTGAAGGGAAGCCCTTGGCTGACAGGAAGGGTCCCGATACTTCGGTGCGGGACCTTTTTGGCGTAGAGAAAACTGGCCTCTGAGCCTCAAAAATGATAAAATGTATAGGAAAATAAACGATGTTACTTATCATAAAGGGGGATTTTTTATGTTTACCTATTATATGCCGACGCAGGTGTTTTTCGGGAAAAACTGTATTGCCGAGTCAGGTCAGGTGTTAGCCGGTTTGGGGAAACGGGCCTTATTGGTCACAGGCCGTCATTCCGCCAAGGTCAACGGCTCTCAAGATGCTATTACCGGAAAACTTGATGAATTAGGCATTGCCTGGTATCTCTTTGACGATGTTGAAAACAATCCCTCTATCGATACGATCCGCAGAGCCGCATCTCTTGCCAAGGAGAAGGGTGTTGACTTCGTCGTCGGTATCGGCGGCGGTTCGCCCATGGATGCCGCTAAGGCCATTGCCCTGCTCTGCACGGATGATCTCGACGATGAACGGCTTTTCAAAGGACCTTACAAAAAGCCCTTGCCCATCGTGGCCGTGCCGACGACGGCCGGAACGGGGAGTGAAGTGACCAAAGTCAGTGTCCTTACCAATGTTCATGCCGGGACCAAGCAGTCCATCAATACGCCTTTTATTTTTCCGGTCTATGCCTTTGCCGACCCGACTTATACGGAAAGCGTGTCCCAGACCGTTACCATCGACACGGCCATCGATGCCTTGAGTCATGCCGTGGAAGGCTATATGTCCACCATGTCGACGCCCATGAGCGACGTCTGGGCCGAAGAAGCCATGCGCTTTATCGGCCTCCATCTGACCGACTTGAAGGGGGATATTCCCTATGCCGTCCGGGAAGATTTGCTCTATGGGTCCATGCTGGCCGGCCTTACCATTGCCCAGACGGGAACGACCATGGTTCACAGCATGGGCTATATGCTGACCTATTATCGCGGCATCACTCACGGCCGGGCCAACGGCCTGCTTTTGCAGGCTTACATGAAACTCATGGAAGAATCTATGGCCGATAAGGCGGAACGCGTCTGGGCCATCCTCGGCCTTTCCGGGAGCGAAGACTTTGCAGCCCTTATGACGAATCTTATGGGCGATACGGTGGGACTCACCGATGATGAAATTAAAAAGTTCGTCACCATGACCCTGCCGACCAGCGGTATTCAGCGAACGCCTTATGACGTAACGGCCGCAAATTTGACGACAATCTACAAAGGGCTGTAATCGGAGGCCGCCTGATTCAATATAGGAGGAATAGTATGGCAGAATTATTAGCGCCGGCAGGCTCTTTAGATAACGTACTTACGGCCATTGATGCCGGTGCCGATGCCGTTTATTTTGGCGGCAAGAGCTTTAATGCCCGCCGCTTTGCACATAATCTAGACGATGAAGAAATCGTCCGAGCCGTAAGAACGGCCCATTTATTTGGCGTAAAAGTATACGTCACGGTCAATATTCTCATGGCCGATACGGAACTCGATGACCTGACAATCTATTTGAAGTCCCTTGATAAGGCCGGTGTCGACGGTATCATCGTCCAGGACATGGCGGTGGCACTCTTAGCTCGCCGCGTCGTGCCCGACCTGCCCCTTCACGGCAGTACGCAAATGACCGTGGCCGATTCTGACGGTGTCCGTTTCTTGGAAGAAAACGGCTTCACCCAGGCCGTCTTATCTCGTGAATTATCTCTTGCCGATATACAGTCGGTCTGTGCTTCGTCGCCTCTTGCCATTGAGGTATTCATCCACGGGGCATCCTGCATGGCCTATTCCGGCCAGTGCCTGATGAGCAGCTTCCTCGGCGGCCGCAGCGGAAACCGCGGGGCTTGTGCCCAGCCTTGCCGTCAGCCTTATACTTTAGTTCGCGACGGTAAAGCGGTCATGAAACAAGAAGCCTATGTGCTCAGCCTCAAGGATTTAAAAGGCCTTGATTATATCGACGACCTCCTCGATGCCGGCGTCACGTCCTTTAAAATCGAAGGCCGCATGAAGGGAGACACCTATGTCAGGACCGTCGTCACGGCGTACCGCAAGGTCATCGACGCCCATAACAGCAGCCCGAAAGCCCGTAAAGAGGCTCATGATGAAGCGGCAGCCTTATTGACCTCGGCCTTTAACCGCAGCTACCAAGACGATTTTTTAAGAGGGATGGTCCAGCGCCGAACCCTGACTGAGAAGAATCCCTCGGGCCGGCAGACGGCATCTGATGCCGCCGTTGGCCTTACGCGAAAGATTCCGATTTACGCCCATGTCGATGTCGACGGTGATGGGCGATTAGAGCTTACCCTGTGGGATGAAAAGGCCCATACGGTAGTGGTTGCGGCGGACTTTCTGCCTCAGCCGGCTTCGAAGCGTCCGGCAACGATCGATTACTTGAAAAAACAGTTGGGCCGCCTTGGCGAGACGCCTTTTGCCCTGGCTGAAGTGACGGCCTGGGATGAAACCAAGATGATTCCGGCCAGCGTCTTAAATGACCTTCGCCGTCAGGCTGCAGATGCGCTGACGGAAGTTATTTTGGCTGATTATCACCGGCCGGCGGCAGGTACGGTGATGCCGATATCGGAAACGGTCGTTGAGGTAAAAAAAGGCGAGGTCATGGAACTCGTCGTCCGCTGCGATACCGTCGACGGTGTTGCGGCAGCGGCCGAAAAGGGAGCAGACGTCATTATCTTCGGCGGCGAATCGTACCACCATCGTCCTTTCCTCCAGAAGGATTGGCAGGCAGCCGTCAAGGCAGCTCATGATTCCGGTGCGGCCTTATGGGCCGGAACGCCGCGCATCGTTCGTGAAGCCCATAGAGCGGCCGTACAAGGCGAACTCGAACGGGCTGCTGCATCCGGCATCGACGGCATTTACGTCGGCGCCATGGCTGTCTTTACGATGGCTAAAAAGGTCGGCAGCGGCCTTCCTATCCGAGGAGACTGGTCTCTTAATATCTTCAACAGTCAGGCTGCCTCAGCCTATGCGTCCCTCGGCTGCAGCGGTATCACGGCGTCTCTTGAAGCGACGCTGCGACAGATCCGTGACATGGCCCGCAAGAGTCCTTGTCCTGTTGAAGCCGTCGTTGAAGGCCGTGTAGAAATGATGGTCACCGAATCGTGTGTCATCTCATCCTTTGCCGGCAATGGCAAAAAGAAGGGCTGTCCCAATGTCTGTCAGGGTGGAGCCTATGCCCTGCGCGACCGCCGGGATGAAGACTTCCCCGTCGCTACCGACCAGTATTGCCGCAATCATATCCTAAACAGCCGTGACCTCGACATGGCTCCCTACTATAAAGACCTCGTCCGGGCCGGCATTGCCGCCATTCGCATCGAAGGCCGAGGCCGCAGTCCGAAGTGGCTGGCTGAGCAGGTTGCCCGCTACCGCCGCCTCTGTGACGGGACGGAAACCCTGGTTCTGGGAAAAGAAGACCAGACCGTCACCCGAGGTCACTTCTTCCATGGAATTTTATAATACAGGAGTATTCATAGATGAATAAACGAAGTATGAGAATTTTGGGATTCTACCAGATTCAGCACATGTTGGTGCGCCTGGCTCCATCCCGCTTGTCGAAGGAAATCGCCCGTCGTTTGAAACCGATGAGTGATGCCGAAGCCATTGACCGGCAGTTGACCGACACGGAAGAAGCCGTCCGCTGCACGCAGACCGAGACCGGCACGCCTTTTGGCGGCATCGTCGACATCCGGCAGGCTCTGGAAAAAGCCAAGCGCGAAGTAACCCTCGATTCTCGTGAATGTATAGATGTATGGAACAATCTTCAGCATTACAGTGAAATCAGTTCTTTTTTTGCTGACCGGGCAGTAGAATACCCGCACCTGGCTGAACAGGCCGAAGTCATCGGTGACTTTTCGCAGCTTTCCCATTCTTTTGCCACGGTCTTTGACAACAACCACCAGATTCGCGACAATGCGTCACCTCAGTTGATGCGCCTTCGCAGCCGCATCGTCGAACTGGAACGGCAGACGAAGCGCTACGTCAATAACGTCCTGCAAAATAAAGAGTACCAGAAATTTTTCCAAGATGCCTTAGTCACCGTTCGAAACAACCGCTACGTCATTCCCATCAAGCAGGAATACCGCCATGCCTTTCCCGGCATCGTCCACGATACGTCGGCCAGTGGTTCAACTCTCTACATCGAACCCTTGGCCATCGTCAACGCCAACAACGACCTGCAGTCGGCCCGCATTGAAGAAACGCGGGAAATCGAACGGATTTTCCGCCGTCTGACTGCTAAGGTCCAACAGCAGTACACAGAACTCTATGACAGCACCCTTTGCGTCGGTCAGTTGGAATTTATTTTTGCCAAGGCCCAATTAGCTCGGCAGATGAAGGCCTGCCGTCCTGCCGTTTCCAAGACGCGGCAGATCAAGCTCATCCAGGCCCGCCATCCCCTCATCGATGCCAAGTATGTCGTGCCTAATACGATCGTCCTCGGCGGCGACTACCGGATTTTGCTCATTACCGGCTCCAATACCGGCGGTAAGACCGTATCCATGAAGACCTTGGGCCTCTTGGTCCTCATGCACCAGGCAGGACTTTTTATCCCTGTTGAGGAATCGTCGGAACTGCCCGTCTTCCGCGACGTCTTTTCCGATATCGGTGACGAACAGGATATCTCTCAGAACCTGAGTACCTTTTCCAGCCATATGAAGCAGCTGGTCTATATCTTGAAGCACTGCGGTCCGGACGACCTCATCCTGGCCGACGAACTGGGCTCCGGGACCGACCCGGCAGAAGGCAGTGCCATTGCCATCGCCATCTTGGACTCCCTCTATCAGAAGGAATCCTATGTCATGGTCACGACCCATTACAATGATTTGAAAAACTACGCCTATAATACGCCGGGTATTGAAAACGGCCACGTCGAATTCGATATGGAAACCCTGAAGCCGACGTATAAACTGCGCATCGGCTCGGCCGGCAGCTCTCATGCCTTCAGCATCAGCGAACGGCTCGGCATGCCTAAATCGGTTCTCGAAAAGGCCAAGGAACTGCGCAGCAAAGCCCAGGATATGGATATGGAAAAAGTCCTGACCCAGCTCAATGCCCAGGCTAAGAAGTTGGACGAAGAACAGGCAGAACTGACGTATCGCCTGAAGGAAGCTCGGAAATTAGAAGACGACCTGCGTCGGGAAAAGGACAAGGTCACGTCCAAGCGGCAGGATATCATCGATGCCAGCCGCCGTGATGCCGTCGACCTTAAACGCAGTCTCCGCATCGAAGCCGAAAAGATTATCCGTGAACTCAAGGCGCAGACCAAAGAGACCTTGTCCGATCGCGAAAAGGCGAGGGCCATTGAGCAGGCTCGTCGGGCAATCCAGCAGATTTCCCTGCCCGAAGCGGAAAAACCGCACCGCGATCCCATCGACCGCAGTCAGTTAAAAGTGGGGCAGCAGGTCTTCGTCAACACCTTGGACAGCATCGGTACCGTCGAAGACATGGGCAGCAAGCAACTTACCGTATCCCTGCGGGGCATGACGGTCCGCGTCAAATTCAGTGACGTCAGCGCTCCTTATCTCGACGAATTGAAGAAAGAAAAACAGGCTGAAAAGAAAGCTGCTGCCAGCTCTTCCTATCGGCCCATCCGCTCGTCCCGGGTGGCGACGGAACTCAACATCATCGGCAAGACCTTCAGCGAGGCCCTGCCCGATGTCGAACGTTTCCTTGATCAGGCCCTGGCCGCCGGTTTCAGTCCGGTGAAAATCATCCACGGCAAGGGAAGCGGCGCCCTGCGCCGGCAAATCCATGCCTTTTTGGATGACCAGCCCTTCGTACAAAAATATCAGCTCGATGACGTCGACGGCGGCGGTGCCGGCGTTACCTTAGTATACTTCTGATGAGTGCAGAATCCTCTGTCTTTTGGTAAATAATCAAAAGGCAGAGGATTTTTTTGTAAATCTTTCGGGGAAAACGTTGACAGGATAGTTGTAATATGATATATTACAACTATCCTAATTGTAATCAATTATATTACATCTAAAAACAATATTTATGTGTATCCTATGAAAAGAGAAAGGGTGTTGTATGATGACAAAGAAGATTGCTGTTGTTGCTGCTGGTGGGAAAGTTTCTCGCAAAGTTATTACGGAAGCCGTTAACCGCGGGTTCGACGTTACGGCCTTTGGCCGAAAAGCTGAAAACATGACTGATGCTCAGCATTATGTACAGAAAGATATTTTAGATTTGACGGCAGGCGACTTGAAAGGCTTTGACGCCGTCGTCGACGGCTTCGGTGCCTGGACACCGGAAACCTTGCCGGATCATTCGACGACGACAGAACATCTTAGCCGGATTTTAAGCGGAAGTCCTACTCGCCTGCTCATCGTCGGCGGTGCCGGATCGCTCTTTGTCGATAAGGAACATACCATGGCCTTGTCGGATACGCCGGACTTTCCCGATGACTATAAGCCTGTTGCCACGGCTATGGGCGATGCCCTCAAATTGCTCCGCCGTCACGACGACGTCAATTGGACCTATATCAGCCCGGCTGCCGACTTCCGTGCTGACGGTGAACGGACCGGGAAATATATCTTAGCCGGCGAAGAATTTACTCTGAACAGCAAGGGCGAATCGATTATTTCCTACGCCGATTATGCCATTGCCATGGTCGACGAAATCGAAAATGGCGACCATATCAAACAGCGCATCAGCGTCGTCGAAGCATAACGAATTATATAGATTATATAGAAAAAGCTTCCATGAAGAAAAAATGAACTGCTACCCGTCAAGTAGACACTCGAAAAAACATAAATAGATTTTGTTTCTGCCACCGGTTTCCGGTGGCAGTTTTTTATGCTGCCAGCCAATAGCTGGCATGTTTTTCCATTGGCGTTACTACTCCCAGATTTCT
>NZ_JAXIXE010000046.1:0-3499 GCF_036305205.1 Megasphaera massiliensis | reverse complement strand
TGTCAAAGGTTTTCGCGGATGGCTGGAAAAAGAAGCCGATGCCTTTACCAAGGTGATGAAGGAATACGGTCAGGTGAAAAGCGACGAACAGCGCAGCTATACCATTACGGACGGAGACTTCCGTCTGGAGGTGAAAAGCAACAAGGTGAAAGGCTTCGATGAACGAGCTGACATGGCAGCCGACCGTCTGATTGACTATTTGAAGCGCTACATGCAGAACAGCGAGAAAGGTTCTGATGATCCGATGTATCAGATGGCCATGACCCTGCTGGAGCGCAACAAGATGGGCGACCTGGACTACAAGAGCATTTCAAAGCTGTATGAACTGGAAGATAAGTTCGATGAAGAGTATGCAGACATCATGCGCCTGTTCAAGGAAGCTAATGTAGTGCAGCGCAATGCCACCAACTACTACTTCAGCCGCCGCAACCCTGAAAACGGCGTATGGACCCGCATTGAACCCAGTTTCTGCCGTTTGTAACCGAAACCCGTTAACCCTATAAACAGAAAGCGCCGCAGTTGTTATAATTGCGGCGCTTTTGTTCTTAAAATAGATGGAAATCAGTTATTTTTGTAAGAGAAATAAAATGTATGGGCAAAGGACGGGATAAAGAACTGATCAAGCTGCGTGACGAGGCACTATGCCGTCGTTACTACTATTGGACAGAAATACAGCGGTTGCGGTTCGACGATGCTTTAAAAGTGTTGTCGGAGCGCGAATTCTTTATATCCGAGGAACGTATCATGACCATCATCCGCCGGGAATCACGTGAGGGAACAGACTACAATCTGAAGCCTGTTCCCAAGGTGAAAGCCCCTCGTCTGACTGCCGCCCAGCTTGAGCTATTCCCCGTAAGATGACGGCATGGCCGATTCATCGTGCAGTGTGAATGAGAATGTCATTTCATAGACCTTGATGTAATGTGGCATGGCATACGAGCGGCTTTTCTCGCGTACCAGCGGCGAAGCGTTGTCCGTGCATTGCAGACACTGCAGCGACTTGTATAATTTCCCGGCCAGCTGCTGCCTTTCCCTCACCTTGTCATACGTGCCGGATGCGTAGCTTGTATCGTCGTAACAATCAATAGCCAGCCGGACGGTCAGCATGGATTCGCTTTTCTGTACCCCATATCCGAGGTCGTTCCAGTCAGAACTTGTATTTCCAATCAATACACAAGGGAAGGTGACCGGGTACTGGTCTTCTTCTGCCCCCATTTCCAATTGTCCGTAGTCCTCATCGATGAGCGAGAGTTCCGGCATTTCCTGTGCAATCTGTTCCATGATTGCGATAAAAACTTCTTCCATATCCTTAGCTGTTTAAAATGTTGGTAATTTCCTGATCCATCTTCTCCCGTATGCGGCTGTTCAATTCTTCGCTTTCGCCCATGAATTGGCGCTGCGGGATGCGAATGTGCAGTCTCTTTTTTTTGGTAAGTGCCATGTTTCTCCAGAACTGTGCTTGCGGATTCAGTTCCTTCGGTTTGGTATGTCGTTTAACGCGTTTCTTTTGCCCTGTGTCGGCTTTTTTTCTTTTCCCCGAAGCCTTGTAGAACTTGGCCCATGCAAAGCGCCTCATGCGGTCTGTGACGGTGACATCGATTTCCCCGCCCCAGTTGTTGATGGGTGCATAGACCACCTCGTTGAATACCCTTACCCGGTAGTCTGCAGGTGTATATCCGACCGATTTGAACAGATGCTTCCTGCCGGAGAGCAGCGTTCCATAATTGCTGGCGGCATCGGAACCTCCCGAGGACAGCCGTTTGGCTTTGGGCCAAGGGTGAAGACCGCCATTGACAAATCCACCCTGCCGGAAGTTATCCTGAAAATGGTCTTTGGCCATTCGTCCTACCATGACCGGCATTTTGCGGCGCATCATACTGTCCAGCCTGTCACGTTTCCGCTTTATCATTTCCGTAAAATCTTTTATGTCCATAATCATCAGTAATTCAAGAATAATTTATAACTTTGCAACCGAGGCTTCCAATATGCCTTTTATGCGTTATGAATATACCGGAACAAGTAAAGAACGAGGCCCGTGTACTTATTGAGCAATACGGTGACACCTTCGAATACCTTGGTATTTATGAAGGCCAGGAAGCCTATGTGTTCAAGTTTCCGGGGGACTCCTGTACCGGTTATCCTTTCGTCTATCTGTATGACGGTAAAGACGCAACCGAAATAACCGGTCCGTTATCCCTTGACGTTATCGATTCATGTATCGAAAATATCGAGAAAGGAGACATCGAATAGCTTATTGTCAATTCTCAGGACTCCCCTGCAGTTGTGGGAAGTCGCAGCTCCTATTTCACATAAATATTTTACGTCTTTCCATTCCATTCCTGAACCGGCAGAATTATCGCTTTGGGGTTCGATATACCTTAGTTCACCATCCGCAAACCGTTGCAGGATTGTAGCATGCCCGCCCCCGCTTTTCCAGCCGATACTCAATTCATACACGCCTTCTTCCTTACATACCTCATTGAAATACTCCATGTACCTTTTAGGGGTCATTTTCAAGTACCCTTTGTGCGCAAGCCAGCTGTTTATACTTATATGCTGCGCCGGAGTACCGTCGGTGTTTTTCCAGACTTCAAAAGCACGTCCATTACTCAGATATTCAAGTTTAGACCCTGCGACATTGCCTTTGGCGGTAATATCCCATCCACGTAATCGTAAAGCGTATGCCGGTGCGCAAGTCTGGCAGTTGATACTGTATGGAGTATCCCGTTTTTTATCGTAATCGCTGTTCTTCCGGTATCTGTTTCCCCTTTTATCGCGGTATATTCCTTTGGAATCCAAAATATACTCTTCCACATGTTTGGGATTTGCATTCTGTTTGTCCGCCTCATCCACATCCATAGGTTTTCCTTTTTTGATTTTAAGAGCCTTTTCCATTTCGAGGTTGTTCCTGGCAATGGCCATTTTTTCCTCCCCGGTAAGGTAGTCCGGCATTTCCGCAATCATCTCGTCAATACGGGCCATAAGTTTATCCACCGCTTTTTGGGCACCCTTGTGGGCTTCTGCCTGATATGGATGATTGTCGGAAAACAGTTTGCCGTCCGTTCCCGGATTGTTATCCAGTCCGGGATGGGGCTTGTTCTTGTCGTCTTCGTCCGGAAGTGGTGTCGGCTCCTCGTCGGTGGCAGTGAGGTCGCACTTGCAGTTCCACCGGTCGCCCGGTCGGTGGATGTTCCAGAACGTGTCATCAATCGGCCGGATGGTATTCCAGAACGGGCGGTGGTCAGCCCCCGGATGAATGGAGGTGGACGGTAGCCATTTGAGGTTGGGCAGAATATCGCGTTCGCGCAGGAACTGTTGCCAGTCAGCCGCCTGATGCGCCCGGATGACCGCCGTATCATACTCCGTCCGCAGCCAGTGACGAACCTGATGGGAAGCAATGGGCAAGACTTCCTGTACCCATTTGTCGAACGGTTTTAAAATGCCGTTTGAATCCAATAAAAGTCGTGCCATGTCATTCTGCATACGATGTACCTTGAAT
>NZ_JAXIXE010000045.1:0-128432 GCF_036305205.1 Megasphaera massiliensis | reverse complement strand
GTCTTTGACGGTATGTAATTTCTCTTGAGCACATATCTTTGTTTTTCGCATTAAAAATACTCCCCTTCAAGCAGCATGAGATTTTATTATTTCTCATGTCTACCTAAAGGGGAGCATATCAGATCATAAGTCTTTGCAGGGAAGCTTCGACCTCATGTTAGAAAGGTTTGACAACAAAAGCCGAAAAACGTATACTAAAGAAAAGTCAAGGTAATATTGACCTTTGGAAAACCTATTTCAGGGTCAAAAACCCCGTAGGTTTGAAAATTTTTAAACCTGCGAAAAACGGCATAACCAAGCCGATAATCGCCATTGCCTGATTTTTATTTTTCACCCGGGTCAGCCGAAAAGGCGAAAAAAGCCCGAGGTTTGAAAAAATCGCCTGTGAGCCCAGTCTGGGAGCGGGTACTGGAAGACAGAGCCGGCGTACCAAAATCCCCGTAAGGGGACTGAAACTGTCCAGTTTGGTTCCTCCTGACCTCAGGAAGCGGACGCCGGCGTACCAAAATCCCCGTAAGGGGACTGAAACAAGATGTCTCCTTCATGGTCGACTACGATATTAGAAGGCCGGCGTACCAAAATCCCCGTAAGGGGACTGAAACGTCGATGCAGATTTCCGAACTGAACCGGCTGGCCGCTACGCCGGCGTACCAAAATCCCCGTAAGGGGACTGAAACGATCTTTTTTTGAGCTAACTAACAAATCGCCGAAACTGGGCCGGCGTACCAAAATCCCCGTAAGGGGACTGAAACTGTGCCAGAAACGTAATCTTTTGTCTATTAGAGTGGAAGCCGGCGTACCAAAATCCCCGTAAGGGGACTGAAACTCAGCATTCTAAGAGATTCAGCGATAATGTGCACTACTTCGCCGGCGTACCAAAATCCCCGTAAGGGGACTGAAACTATTCAGATGATGGCCGTACTCAGTGCAGATTTCTCGGTGCCGGCGTACCAAAATCCCCGTAAGGGGACTGAAACCAATGCATGCCGACTTCTTTAAATCGTACGTCGATCAAGCCGGCGTACCAAAATCCCCGTAAGGGGACTGAAACCTTTCGTACGCAACGACGCACTTCCGCGTCTCGTGCTCTAGCCGGCGTACCAAAATCCCCGTAAGGGGACTGAAACTAATATCAAATTCTTTTTTGCTCATGTTATTTTTTGGCCGGCGTACCAAAATCCCCGGAGTTAAGTAGACTCCTTTTGGAAAAAGGAGTTTGTACCATAGGGGGACTGAAACTCCGCGCCACCCGAAGGCGGCGACATTGGTGCGGTCGTCGGCGTACCAAAATCCCCGGAGTTACATGGACTCCTTTTAGAAAAGGAGTTTGTGCCATAGGGGGACTGAAACGTTTCTTCTAAATCGTTTTGACGGAGGTTTGTTGACGCGTCGGCGGGCGCGTAAAATTGAAGATGGCATGAAAAAAAACGGTACCGGCATCGGTGAAGGATGTCTGGTACCGTTTTTGATGATGGGAGTCATGTTGTGGGAGTCCGAAAAGGGGCAGTGCCGTCTGTGTCAAAGGGAGACATGAGCCGTCAAACTTCCAGCCGAATTGGGGGCTCGGGCTGACGTCTCGGAAGGGGACTACAGGGAGGCAGAAGGTTTGAGGCCCTTGTGCGTGCTCGGGCTCGTCTGATTCCTTCGGTCCTTGAAAATGACGGCCTCTTTGTGAGGATGAAGAAAATGAGAAAAATTCCTCTTTTCTCGATACCATAAGGTATCTGACTATATGAGTTTACAAAAAAGCGACTTAGAGCTTGGTTTAAACTCTTAAGTCGCTTGGCATAAGCTGTTATCGATTTTACATTCACATTTTTTCGAGTTATATTTATTTAGACGAAATATTTTTGGTAACATAATGGCGGACCTGTAGGTTTTTCCCCCTGTCTTACATGGCTTCGATGATCGGATTATATGGAGAGGCCATCCCTTGGTGAAACGGAATAAAAAAGAGCGACTTCGTATTCTATGAAGACCGGCGTCGTGATACAATAGCAGGAGATACGTACTATGGACGCGGACGTACGGGTCCGCGCGAAAAGGAGCATGATCATGAAGATAGAGTATATGTTGGCCAATCCCAGCGGCAATAAGACGATTTTGGTGCTGACGCCGGTCCCTAAGGAAGAACACAGTACCCTGGCGGCGGCTTTACTGGCAAGGCCTGACATCGACGCCGAGCAGGTCGGCTATGTGACCTGTATGGAAGGCAAACCCCTTCGCGTCGATATGATGGGCGGCGAATTTTGCGGCAATGCTTCGCGGGCAGCGGCGGCCTACGCCTTGTCCTGCGAAGGGAAGGATCAGGGCGTCTACGGCGTATCCTGTTCTGGCTGCGACGAAATCCTGCCGGTCAAGGTCAATCATACGGGAGGCCGGGACTATGAGGCCTTTATCGAGATGCCCTATCCTGACGACGTCAGCGGTATTTTGGTAGACGTCGGCGGGGTGCCGGTTCGTTTCTTCCGCGTCGACCTGCCGGGGATTACGCACTTTGTCCACTTCGTAGAGACCTTTGAAGGCCTTGATAAGGACGTCTATTGGCAGGCCTTGAAAGACTACGTCGACGGCGAAGATTTCCCGGCGTACGGCCTCATCCTCTGCGACACCAAAACGCAGGAGATGATTCCTGCCGTCTACGTCAGCCGGACGGATACCCTCTACTGGGAAAACAGCTGCGGCAGCGGATCGGCAGCCGTCGCAGCAGCGCTTGCCTGTACGACGCGCAAACGGGTGGCCGCTTATATGAAGCAGCCCGGCGGCACCATTGCCATTGCAGCCAGTGTCGATGACGACGGCAATCTGCAGCAGATTTTTATGGGCGGTTCGGTAAAACTAGGTCCTCGTCAAAGCCTGGAATGAGGGCGCAGCCTTGTCTTTTGCCATGGGGCAGGCTTATGCCGAAAAAATACTTGACTATTTGACTTTTTGCGGTATGATAGTGATGTGAAGGTACCTCAGATGCCACTGACGGTACGGAAAACGGATACAAAGGAGTGTTTTTACCATGGCAAAAGAAACCCATGAATTTCAAGCTGAAACGAAGCAGTTATTGGACCTGATGGTCCACTCTATTTATACAAATCATGAGATTTTCCTGCGGGAACTCATTTCTAACGCCTCCGATGCGATCGATAAGCTCCATTATCAGTCTCTCACTAACGGCGATCTCCTCGAAGGGGACACAGGCTTTGAAATCCACCTGACGCCCGATGCCGACGGCCATACCCTGACCATTTCCGATAACGGCCTGGGTATGGACAAGCAGGATTTGATGGACAACCTCGGCACCATTGCCCAGTCGGGGACGAAAGCCTTCCTTGAAAAGCTGAAGGAATCCCAGGACGGCGGCGATACGAATAAGGACCTCATCGGCCAGTTCGGCGTCGGCTTCTATTCGGCCTTCATGGTCGCCGATACGGTTACGGTCGTCACCCGTAAGGCCGGCGAAGCTCAGGCTTACAAGTGGGAATCGACGGGAAGCGGCGAATACACCCTCGAAGAATGCCAGAAACCGAAGCACGGGACGACGATCATCCTCCATTTGAACAGTGACTTCTACGGCGACAGCAGCGAAGAAAACTACACCGATCAGATGACCCTCCAGAGCCTGGTCAAGAAGTATTCCGACTACATCCGCTACCCAATCACCATGGACTTTACGACCAAGGAAAAGCCAAAGGATGCCGACGGCAAGACCATCGAAGATGCGCCGGAAGAAGAACATACGGAAACGCGGACCTTAAACTCCATGCAGCCCTTGTGGACGCGGAATAAATCGGATATCAAACCGGAAGAATACCACGAATTTTTCCAGCATCAGTTCTATGAATGGGACGAACCGATGGACATCTTCCACAACCGTGCCGAAGGTGCCGTCGATTACACGGCCCTCTTGTTCATCCCGGGCAAGGCCCCGTTCAACCTCTACTATGCCGACTATGAACCGGGCATCCAGCTCTATTCGCGGCATATCTTCATCATGGATAAATGCAAGGACCTCCTACCGGACTACCTGCGCTTCGTCAAAGGCCTCGTCGATTCGCCGGATCTGTCCCTCAACATTTCCCGTGAACTGCTGCAAAAGAGCCGTGAACTGAACCTCATCGGCCGCAACCTGGAAAAGACAATTTTGAAATCCCTCAAACGGGACCTCGAAAAGAACCGTGAAAAGTATGAAAAGTTCTGGGCCGAATACGGCAAATCCCTGAAAATCGGCGTCTACAGCGGCATGATGACCGGTGAAAATAACGTCGAAAAACTGAAGGACCTCTTGTTGTTCATGTCCTCGAAAGACGGAAAACTCCGGACCATCAAGGAATACGTCGACAATATGAAAGACGGCCAGCAGAAGATCTATTACGCAACGGGCAAGGATAAGGAAGCCATCGAAGGCCTGCCCCAGATGGAACTCCTCCGCGACCGGGACATCGAAGTCCTGTACATGACCGATCCCGTCGATGAATTTGCCGTCGAAGCCATCGGCGAATACGAAGGCCACCGTTTCCATTCCGTCAGCCGCGGCGATTTGGACCTCGAAGACGATGCCTTTAAGGCCGAAAAGAAGAAGAACGAAGACCTCGCTAAGGACAATGAAGGCCTCCTCGCGGATATGAAGAGCCTCTTAGGCGATAAGGTCGCCGACGTCCGCCTGTCGAACCGCTTAAAGAGCGGCGCCGTCTGCCTCGTTGCCGATGCGGCCGGTCCGTCCCTGGCCATGGAACAGGCCTTTGCTGCCGCCAACAACCCCATGTTCAAGGCGCGCCGCATCTTGGAAATCAACCCGGATCACGAATTGTTCGGGAAATTAGCCGCCGTCCATCAGGCCGGCAAGGACACGGCCGATTTCAAGGATTACTGCCACCTGCTCTACGATCAGGCCCTCCTTCTCGAAGGCATCATGCCCGATGATCCTGTGGCCTTTGCCAATAAAGTCGCCTCGCTCATGGCGAAATAAGGCCGGGGTCAATAAAAAAGCTGTCTAACTAAAACGGCCGCTGTCGTCAGATTTAAATCTCTTGATGACAGCGGTTGTCTTTTTAGTGACAATAATTATTTTTTTAGGACTATCATTAACAGATAGTTGATATATTTAGACTACGGATGAACAGTTTTGTCACAAGTACCGCTGCCGCCTATCTTTTTCAGTACATACAAGCTATAATTAAAACGTAAATACAGCGTTTATTTTTACGAAAAAGGTCTTGTTTCACCTGTGAAAATGGGGCCTTTTGGTTGTGCAGATAGTGCAGAGGAGGCGGACATGGGACAATTCGTCAACGTGGACGGCGAAGAGGGCAGCGTGGTTCGTCTGGTTACGGCGCTCTTGCAGGAAGATGTAACCTATGAATTCATTGCCCATATCGCGAAATGCCCATTAGAAACGGTAAAAGAAATTGCCGCCAACACAAAATATAATAAGGAGTGATTCTGTTGAATATTCTCGTTGTCATGGATACGGATGCAAAACAGCGACAGTGGTTTGAAACGGCTGCGAAAGGGGCCAAGGTGACCTTCTGTCCCGGTGATGGAAGCGATGCCGGTGCGGCCCTTGAAGACGCCGACGTCATTATCGGCAACATCGACCCGCAGCTGGTCAGCAAGGCCAGGCATTTGAAATGGCTCCAGCTCAACAGTGCCGGTGCCGGCAGTTACTGTAAGGCCGGTATCCTGCCCGACGGCGTGGCGCTCACCAATGCGACCGGTGCCTATGGCCTGGCGTTGTCCGAGCACATGCTGGCCCAGAGCCTGGCTATGATGAAGAAGCTGTATCTCTACCATGACAATCAGCATCAATCCTTGTGGCGCGATGAAGGCCCGGTCACGTCCTTTTATGGGGCCACGGTCGTCGTCGTCGGTTTTGGCGATATCGGCCGCAACTTCGGCCGCCGCGTAAAGGCTTTGGGCGCTTATGTCATCGGCCTGCGCCGCCGTAAGGGCGAGGTTCCGCCGGAAGCCGATGAAATGGGGGATATGGCTCATTTCGAAGACTATCTCTCTCGGGCGGACATCGTCGCGTCGTGCCTGCCTGATACGCCGGAAACGTATCGGATCTATAATAAGGACCGCTTCATGGCCATGAAGAAGGGGGCCTACTTCGTCAACGTCGGCCGCGGCAACAACGTCGATCAGGAAGCCCTGCGGGAAGCCGTCCTTTCCGGTCATTTGGCAGGGGCTGCTTTGGACGTTACCGATCCGGAACCGCTGCCCGAGGACGATCCCTTGTGGCAGACGAAGGGCATCTACATTACGCCCCATATTTCAGGTGGCTACCACCTGCAGGCGACGCACGACTACATCGCCCGCATTGCCGTCGATAACCTGAAGCGGTTCCTCGCCGGCGAAAAACTTGAAAATATGGTCGATATGGCAACAGGCTATAAGGCCTGATCGAAGCTGTTACGTCTCTGTGACGGGTACCGGTTTTACGACGGTACCCGTTTTTTTGCAGCTGACGCGGCCGTTAGTGGCATTGGTCAGGTCGGCGATGAAGGCGTCGCTGTCGCCTTCGGGGACTTCAAAGGTGAAGGTCACGTCGGCGGCAAAGGCCCGGTCGGCGATGAGGACGCCGTGACTTTCGGCAAAGCGCTCGAGGGTGCTGACCAAGGGGTAGGCGACGGTCGCTGTAAGGAGGGTGAAGGGCGTGTAGACGACGACGGACGCTTCGTCGAGGGCCAGGGTCGCGGCGTGGCTGTAAGCCCGGATGAGGCCGCTGGCGCCGAGTTTGATGCCGCCGAAATAGCGGGTGACGACGACGGCCGTATTGGTCAGGTCTCGTTTCTTTAAGACTTCTAAGATGGGCCGGCCTGCCGTTCCCGACGGTTCACCGTCGTCGCTGGAGCGCTGGATCTGTCCGCCGGCTCCGATTTGGAAGGCCGAGCAGTTGTGACGGGCGTCCCAATAGTGCTTGCGCACGCTTTCGATGAAGGCTGCCGCCTCATCTTCCGTTTTCACTTCACAGACGGTGGCGATGAAGCGGGATTTTTTGATGACATATTCGGCTTCAGCCCGGCCATAGACCGAGCGGAGAAGAGATTCCATAGCAATCGTTCCTTTTCGTTTTTTCTCATCATAGCGTATTTACCGGGCCCTGGCAAGAAAAGGGCATAAAAAATCGGACCCTCCATGGATCGGGTCCGATTTTTTATATATCAATACCGCATTGTCAGTTGTCCCCTGATTCGGAGTTTCCGTTCTTTTTCGGTTTGATATTGAGGAGTGTCTTGACGGCTTGCTGTTTTTCCGGTGGCAAGGCGTGAAGGGCCCGGATGACGAGACAGTCTTCGTCCGTAATGGGCGCACAGTAGTCGCAGTTGCTGCGGGTGTCATCGCTCTTTTGGCAGTACATGCCGGGTCGGCCGACAAGGACACAGATGGGAATTTGGAAAAAATCAGCCATTTTCAGCAATACTGAAATATCTGGTGAATAAAGACCTGTTTCCCAAGAGTAGACGGCTTGCTTTGACATACCGAAGAGGTCGCCGAAAGCCGTCTGGGTTAAGCCGTTTTTCTTGCGATAGTACTTAATTTCTTGTCCTAGAGTCATTCATATCCACTCTTTCTGTATACTATACAGTATGCTGTAATATACACTTTTCATTATAAGATGTAAAACAAAATGTGTCAATGGCGGCATCTGCGATACAGGATAAAAAAAATCGGGATATTAGGAATGGCTGAAGAAGGTCGTAATGAGGTCGGTCAGGGCCTGTTGGTCGGCGGCGCCCATCAATTCACGGCATGAATGCATGGCCGTAATGGGAATGCCGATGTCCATGGTCCGGATGGGGAGGTTGGCCGATAAGAGGGAGCCCAAGGTCGAGCCGCCGGGAAGGTCGGAGCGGTTCATGAAGATCTGATAGGGGATGTCGGCCCGGCGGCACAAGCCTTTCAGGACGGCGACGGCTTCGGCGTCTCCGGCATAGGACTGGCTGGCGGCAATCTTGAGGGCTACGCCGCGGCCCATTTGGGGCTGGTTGGTGATATCACATTTTTCCGGGACGTTGGGATGGATGGCATGGGCGACGTCGACGGACAGCATGAAGCCTTTTGAAAGGTCGGCCGACAGGTCGTCGTCGGTGAGCGCGAAGGCGTGATAGATGCGGGAGAGGATCCGGGAGAGGATGACGGAATCGGCGCCTTGTTTCGTATGGCTGCCCACTTCTTCGTTATCAAAGAGGGCGACGACGTTCAAGCCGTCGGCGTCGGCGGCGTTTACCAGGGCCGATAGGGAGGCCAGGACCGACGTCAGGTTGTCCAGGCGGGGCGACGAGACGAATTCATCGTGCCAACCGAGGCGGCAGCCCGGTTCTGTCGGATAGACCGTCAGTTCGTACGACAGGATCGCTTCGGGCAGGCAGCGGCACGTTTCTGACAAGAAGTCGAGGAAGAAGTGCTGCGTTACCTCTTTTTCGTCGAGGCCCATGACCGGCAGGAGGTCCTTTTGGGGATTGAGCTCGATGCCCTGATTGGCCTTGCGGTTCATGTGGATGGCCAGGCGGGGAATGGTGAGGACCGGCCGTTTGAGGTCGATGAGGCGCAGGTTGGGCCGGAAGGGGTCCTCCGTTTCGATGGCGACAGCACCGGCCAGGGACAGGGGGCGGTCGAGCCACGATTCGCGCAGGAGACCGCCGTACGTTTCGGCGTTGACTTTAAGATAGCCCTTTTCGCGGATTTCCGGACGCTGCTTGATGCGCAGGCAGGGAAAATCAGTGTGGGCCGCACTGAGGCGCAGGTGGCGGCGGATGTTGCGGCCGGTCCGGAAGGCGATGAGGCCCGATCCGTAGACGGGAACGTAGTAGGCGCCGTCGGCTTCGAGCTGCCAGGGTGCGGCGTCCGGCATAAGGGCCGTAAAACCGGCCTTGTCGAGAAGGTCCCGCGAAGCGGCGGCCGTGTGGTACGGCGACGGGCTTTGGGCGATGAAGGTGAGTAAGGTATCGATAGAGTCATGGGACATGACGATCATCCTTTCTTGGGGATAAATTTTGTGATCCTGTTATTATATCATAGGTCGGCCACTTGCGCTTCCGGCAGGGAACGCTTGGGCGTCGGAAAATCACAGCGGCGGCCGGCTTTTTGTTTTCTCAAGCCCTCATGGTATAATAGAGAAAAATTAATTTTCATGAAGGGGATCTTATGGATTTACGCGTCATTTCTCGATTTTTAGGAAAAATAGCCTTGGCCCAGGGCGGCGTCCTGTTTTGGCCCCTGGCCATGGCGGTCATCATGGGGGAATCGAGCTGGCTGCCTTTTGTGGGCAGCATCATTCTCTGCGGACTCGTCGGCTGGGCCTGCCTGAACTACGGCCACGTGCGGACGCAGAAACTGACCATGCGCGAAGGCATTGCCATTACGGGAATCGGCTGGATGCTGGCTACGTTTTTGGGCATGCTTCCGTACTGCCTCGGCGGCTACCTGTCGTATTTCGACGGCCTCTTTGAAAGCGTGTCCGGCTTTACCGGGACCGGGGCGACGGTCATTACGGACCTTGAAATCCTGCCCCAGAGCCTGCTTCTGTGGCGCAGCATGACCCACTGGCTCGGCGGCCTCGGTATCATCGTCATCTTCATCGCCCTCTTGCCCGAAGCCGGTCAGTCGGCGGTCTTTTACATGTATAATGCCGAATCGACGGGTCCTACGAGAGAGCGCGTCCTGCCCAGGCTGCACGACATGACCAAGGTCCTCTTTCGCATCTACATGGCCTTTACGGCGACGGCCTTCGTCATCTTCTTCCTCTGCGGCATGGACTTTCTCGGCGCCGTCAACCACGCCTTGTCGACAGTCTCGGCCGGCGGTTTTTCGACGTATAATGCCAGTGCGGCCCACTTTGAAAGCCCGGCCGTCGAAGGTTGGATGACCTTTTTCATGATCCTCACCGGCGGCAACTACGCCTTGTATTACCGGGCCTGGCAAAAGGGCTGGAGCGTCCTTTGGGACAATATGGAATTTCGGGTCTATCTCTTGATCGTAGCGGCGGCGACGATTCTCATCGGCCTCAACCTCATGAGTGCCTTCGGCATCGGCCCTTCGACGGCCCTTCGCTACTCGTCCTTCCAAGCGGCGTCCATCGCTACGACGGGCTTCGTCTCGGCCGATTTCGACCGCTGGCCGACTTTTTCTAAGGGCATTTTGCTGATGCTCATGATTTCCGGCGGCTGTGCCGGCTCGACGGCGGCCGGCCTTAAGGTGTCGCGCGTCGTCATCATGGCCCAGTACATTTGGCATGCGGCGAAAACGAAGCTCCATCCCAATCAGGTCCTGGGCATGACCATCAACGGCCACCGCATCGGCGACGATACGGTCGTCCGCGTGGCTCAGTTCTGCTTCCTCTACGTCATGTTCATCGCCCTCTGGGCCCTGCTCCTGACCTTTGACGGCATCGACGTCTTCGACGCCATCGGCATCAGCGTCTCGACCATGGGCTGCATCGGCCCGGCCTTCGGCATCACCGGGGCGACGTCGACCTATGCCGAACTGTCCCTCTTTTCAAAGTCCATCCTCTGCCTGTCCATGCTCTTAGGGCGCCTTGAAATGTTCACCCTCCTGGTCATGCTCCAGAAGAATTTCTGGAAGTCGAAGGGCAGCTGGTAATATAAATCTTTCGTGAAACAGGGGATTTCCGGTTAAAAATCGATTAAACTTTCCCTCCGTCTCGTCCTCATAAGGCAAACTGTACGTATAGCTTACCATCGAGGAGGGACGAACCATGAAGAAAATCGTCGTCTTTGGCGCCATCGCCGTTTTTTTGGCCGTGAGCCAATTCAGTGAACATCTCTTTCCGGTCGTGGCCGAACCGGTGCCGGTCGTCGAAGAGGTCTTGCCCGACAAGGCCTTTATCTACGTGACGGGCGCCGTACATAGGCCGGGACTCTATGCCCTGGCCGGGGAACAGACCGTCGGCGAAGCCGTAGAGACGGCAGGGGGGATGGCGGCCTATGCCGATACGGCATCTGTGAACCTGGCTGCAAGGGCGGCGGACGGCATGCATGTCCACATCCCTTATGACTGGAACGGCGTACCGCCGGCACCGATCGACGAGGGCAAGGTGTCTTTAAATCAGGCCGATGCCGAAAAGCTCATGACCCTGCCCGGTATCGGACCTTCCATGGCCGACAATATCATCGCCTACCGTCGGGAGCACGGCGCCTTTACCAGCATCGACGAATTGCAGAAGGTTAAGGGAATCGGACCGGCTAAATTCCAAAAATTAAAGGATCAGGTCGGCTTATGACCCTTCCGGCCCTGCATCTGATTTGGCTCAGCCTCTCTTTGGTGCTGGCTCTGAGTGCCGGCATTGCTGCTGCCGACAGCCTTTCGCTGCCCCTTCCTTGGTGGGGGGCCTTTTTTCTTTTAGCCCTCTTGGGAATGGGACTGGGCGCCCGGTATGGGCGAAAGGCCTTTTTCTTCTTCCTGATTCCCGTCTTTTTTTGCCTCGGTGCCGGCCGGCTTCAACTGGCTTCCGACGGCTACGACGCCTTGCCCCATCAGGCCGCCGGAGCTAACCTCGTCGCCATAGGGACGGTCTCTGAAAAAAGAGGCACCTTTACGAGCGAAGCGGGACCGATGGGGCGCTACGTCCTGGATGTTGCCTCCTATGCCTACGGCGATGAGAATCGGGTGTACCCCGGTGCCGGCAAGGCCTACGTGACCGTCCCCGACGGGCCGGCTGTCGGAGAAACCCTTCAGATCACCGGTCAGAGCCGGCCACTGACGTATTATAAAAACGACGGCATGTACGATGCCCGCCGCCGCGATCGGGAAAAAAGCGTGTGGCTGCGCCTCTTTGCCAAAGAGGGAAGGGACGTCCGACGCCTGGCAGAACCGACGGGCTTCAGGGCTTTTTTGCAGGACTTGCGAAAGGCCTTAACCCGGCGATATGATGCCGTCCTCGGGGCGGATTATGGGCCGGTCTTGTCGAGCCTCCTCTTTGGCGGCCACTACGATGAACTGCCGCCGGGCCTTATCGAGTCCTTCAGCACGACAGGTCTCATTCATATCCTCTCCGTATCCGGCTCGCACGTGGCCCTGCTCTTAGCCGTCCTGCAGGTCATCGGCCGGGCTTTCGGCCTTCGGGGGACACCGCTCTTTATCTTGTCGGTAGCCTTTCTCCTCCTTTACAGCGCCTTGGCTGATTTTACGTCGCCTGTCGTCCGGGCGTCCATCATGGGCTCCCTCAGTGCCTTCAGCCTGACGGCACGCCGGGACTATACGGCAGGCCATGCCCTGGCTCTGGCCGTTGCGGCCATGCTGCTGTACAGTCCCTACCTCTTCTTCGATTTGAGCTTTCGCCTGTCGTGCAGTGCGTCGGCGGGCATCGTGCTATTCTATAAACGGATCGCGACCGGCCTTTCGTTTTTGCCGGAATTTTTGCGAAACTGCCTGTCCGTGTCCCTGGCCGCTCAGGTCCTCGTCGTGCCCATCCTCTTTTCGGCCTTCTTTTCCTTTCCCGTCTATTCGCTCTTGGCCAACGCCGTCGTGGCGCCGGTCCTCGATGGGGTCATGGTCCTCGGTCTGGGCGCTTCCGTCCTGTCCTTAGTGTATGGAGCCGGGGCTGACCTGATTCTCTGGGGATTGAAGCCCTTTCTGGCCCTGGCACTCAAGGGCAATGCCTTTATCGCCGCCCTTCCGGGGAGCCGCCTGTGGGCCGGCCAGCCGTCGCTTTGGGCCTGGCTGACCTGGTATCTTTTGGTGGCCGTCGTCTTTTTTCGGCCCCTTCGAAAGACGTTGTTCCTACCCCTCATTATTTCGTTGGCCATAAGCTTCATGGTGCGGCCGTCCGGGCCGGGCGTGCTGATTTTTGATGCCGGCCGCGATCAGGCGACGGCCATTATTTATGAAGATAGATCGGCCGATTTATGGTATAATAAATCGAGATTCTCCCATCCCGACCAGGCGGCTGTCGTCGTCATCCCGGCCCTTCGGGCCAACGGCATCTTCACCCTTCGCCGGTGCGTCGTCGAAGGGGAGGAAAGGGCTTACACAGAAGCCTTGTTTCAAAAAGAATTCACCTTCCTGAAGGGCCCGGGGACAGGGGATATTCCCTATGGCGGTGCACGAGCCGTGCCCAAGTCCTTTTCCGACGAAGCCCTCCTTTGGGAGTTCCGATCTCTTGACGGTTGGGACGGAAGGGCCTTTCCGGCCTCGGCCATGGCCACCGTCGTCTATGAAGGACGCCGCGGGGACGGAGCCTTTTCCGAGTGGAGCGAGGCAGCCGACAGTTTCGGCGTTCCTGCCTACCTTCCGTCTCGGGACGGACAACTGCGCCTGGCCCGTCGGCGTGGAAGGTGGCACCTGTCTACATTTGTTGAGGAACATCTATGAATAATGCTAAAAATATAATGATCATCTACGGGTCCGAAGCCTACCTCATGGAAGAGGGGCGGAGACAGTTTTTTGAAGCGGCCCGGAAACGGTCCGGCGGCGACGCTGAAGTGCAGACCTTTCAAAAAGATGCGGCGGCGGCAACGGTCGTCGAATCCTTTCAGGGGACGAGCCTCTTTAGCAGCGGCACGATCACCGTCTGGTACGACTGTCCCTTTCTGCCCTTGAAGCGGGGCGGCCGGTCGCGGAGCAAAGTGAGCAAAGAAGAACAGTGGTTCCTCGACGAAGCGGGACGCCTCGACGACGGCAACAGCCTCTTGTTTTACAGCAAGGGCAACGTCGATACGGGAAGCGCTTTCTTTAAGGCCTTGAAGCCCATGGCCCGGGTCGTCGCTGCCGAAGCCGTGAGCGAAAAAAATGTCATGCCTTACGTGACGGCGTACCTGAAGAAACAGGGCAAGAGCCTCAGCCGCGACGGCGTCGTCTTTTTGCAGGACCTGTTCCAGACCTGGGGCAGCATTTCTCTGCTCTACGTCTTTTCCGAACTCGATAAATTGTGCATCACCCTGCCCGCTGGGAAACAGAGCATCGGACCGGATGACTTGGCCGATCTCTTTGCCGGCACCATGGAAAAGAACCTCTTCACCTTCATGGATGCCTTCCTCCGCCGCAATGGGGAAAAGACACTGCCCTTTGTCGAAGGGCTGTTCAGCAAGCAAGATGCCTTTTTGAAGAACACGGGATACATGCTGTCGCGACTGCGGCTCCTCTTGTCGTATAAAGAACTGTTGAAGGCCCATGCCGGAAAGACCCAGCGCGAACAGGTCCTGACGGCGGTCAATAAGGGGCGAAGTGCGAAATATGTCATATATCACTTGCAAAAAGTCGCATCTTATTGGACAATAGAAGAGTTAGAACGTTGTATTTGCAATATTTTTACCTTACAGCTCCATATCCGCAGCGGGAAGGCGTCGCCGGCCGATATGGGAGCCCTTATTTGTCTTTATTGTAGTCTGAAAAGGTAGGTTAGAGCGTGACGGAAGCAGAAAAGGAACGAAAAGAGAGAATGAAGGAATACCGCCGCCGGTATCGTGAAAAACATGGGCTGCCGGCTCCGAAGTCTCGGTCATGGAAAAAAATAGGCGGTGTCGTCGCAGCCCTGTGCATCTTGGGTTTCGGCGGATTCTTTGCCGCCCAGACGAGGGCCGAACAGATGGTGACCCTCGACGGTCATTCAGTCCAGGGCATGACCGATGAAGATATTGCCAATTACCTCGACATCCATGCCAAAGATATCGAAGGGCGCAAGCTCCATCTGGCAGCGGACGGCGTCGATACGACGCTGAACCTCGATGACCTCGGGGCCAAGCTCGACCGCCAGTACATCGACGATGAACTCCACCTCATCGGACGGCAGGGCATGCCTTGGGAGCGCGTGGCTGACGTGGCGACGACCTTGATGTATGGCAAGGACATCCCCTTGGCCATTGCCGTCGATGAAGAAAAACTCGACAAGGCCCTGAGCGATCTCCACGACAAACACGACAAGGATCCGGAAAATGCCTTTGCCTATGTCAAGGAAGACAATAAGACCGTCGCCGTCGAACCGGAAAAAGACCGCATCGTCATCAATACGGCAGGCCTCAAGGATTCCATTGCCGACAGCCTGCATAAGGGCCAGACCGGCGATATCGACGTCCCCGTTGACAGTCGGCAGCAGGCCGATATCAAGAGCGATGACTTGAAGGACATCGATACGGTCCTGTCTTATTACACGACCCATTTCGACAACAGCAATCCGGATCGCAATACGAATATCAAATTGGCCCAGGAACGGCTGAATCATGCCTTCGTCGCCAGCCAACAGGACTTTTCATTCAATAAATACGTCGGCACGCGAACGGCAGATAAGGGCTACAAACAGGCCCCGTCCTATTTTGAAAACAGACTGGAACAATCCGTCGGCGGCGGCGTCTGCCAGGTCAGCACGACCTTGTTCAACGCAGCCCTTCGGGCGGGCCTCTTCATCGCCAGCCGGGAACCGCATTTCGCTCCGGCAGCCTACGTACCGGTCGGCATGGATGCTACCGTTGCCGATGACGGCCTTGATTTTGCCTTTACCAACCCCTTCCAGCACCCCGTCGCCGTCTATACCGTCGTCGGGGCCAACACGGTGACGACGTATATCTTAGGCAACCACGCCGATACCAGCACGGTCACCTTTGAAACGACCCATCTCCAGAATTTACCGCACAAGATCATAAAGAAGCACGATGACAGCGTCACTGACGATACGCTGAAGCAGTTTGGCTACGACGGCCACGACATCACCATCCGCCGGACCGTGACCTACAGCGACGGCGACCGTCATATCGACCTCATCACGTCGCATTACGATCCCAATGACGCCATCGTTTTGACGCCTGACGGAGACAGTGAAGAAGTCGTCAGCACGGCCGATCTCGAGCCCCAGGATCCGCTCCTCAATGCGCCCCACGACATGATGGAATTCAACGTCACGGTAGCTCCTGCCGGCGATGACGAAGACGCTTACGATGAAGAGGACTATTCGGACGAAGAGTAGCCTGCCATCGTGCCTGAAAGAAAGGATAATCGATGAAAGTTTGGCATATTGTTCCTAAAAATGATATATTGATTCCCGTCGACGGCGGCCAGACCGTCGCCGTCGCCTCCATTGCAGCTGACCTGGAAAGCCATTGGTGGAAGGTCAAGACCGAGTCGGCCTATGCGCCGGGCGATATGGACCTCCTCCGCGACCGGGTCTGCCGGAAACTGGGCCTCGACGGCAACGTGTCTGTCGAACACCAGGTGACGTCTGTCTTCCACGGCGGCGACATGCCCCTTTCCATCCCGGAAAACGATCCCTTGCGGCAGATTGCCGACATCTCGACGGATGACCTCGAGGGCTACGGCATTCCTCACGAAGATTCGTACGAATCCCTCTACGACGTCGACGAAGAATTATATCAGGATGAAGACTATAAAAAAGCCTGCCAGTGCGCTTCCGTCTCGTCGTGCAGCGTCAGCAAGGGCGAGAAGGGGAATGGCGGCACTAAGACCGGCGGCGACAGCCGGGTTTGGATGGGCCGGGCTTTTGGCGGCCAGCCGGTTCCCATCAACGACGTCCTCGGCGAAGAGCAGAACGACGTCGTCCTTCAGGGCAAGGTCGTCAAAGTCGAGTTCCGGGAATTGAAGTCCAAGCGCATCCTCTTGACCTTCCAGATGGCCGACAGCACCAACGGCATTTCGGCCAAAAAGTTCCTCGACGTCAGCAACCAGGGCGGCAGCGGCAAATTCCGCCGCAAGAATACCCTGACGCCGGAAGAATACGACTGCCTCAAGACAAAACTGCAGCCCGGCGCCTACGTCCGCATCCACGGCAATATCCAATACGACAACTACCAGAACGACTACGTCTTCATGGCCTATGACATGATGGAAGCCGACGGCGGGACCGTCGAACGGGAAGACCATAACCCGACGCCCCGTGTCGAACTCCATCTCCATACGGTCATGAGCGATATGGACGCTTTGATCACGGTCAAACAGCTCATTAAGACCGTCAAAAAATGGCATCATCCGGCCATTGCCGTCACCGACCACGGCGTCGTCCAGTCCTTCCCGCTCCTGCAGGAAATCTCGACGGACAAGAGCAACGGCGTCAAGGTCATCTACGGCATGGAAGGCTACCTCTTCGATGACAAAATCGACCAGTCGTACCACATCATCATCCTGGCCAAGAACCAGACGGGCATCCGCAACCTGTACAAATTGGTCAGCATTTCTCACCTTAAATACATCTACCGCGGCCGTCCGCGCATTCCCCGGGCCGTCCTCGACGAATACCGCGAAGGCCTCGTCCTGGGCTCGGCTTGTGAAGCAGGCGAACTGGTCCGCTCCATGGTCCAGAAACGGCTTCCTTACGAAGAATTAAAGAAGATCGCCGATTACTACGATTACCTGGAAATCCAGCCTCTGACCAACAACGGCTTCTTAGTCCGTGAAGGCTATGTGGCCGATGAAGAAGGGCTGCGCGACATCAACCGGACGATCTTAAAAATCGGTGACGAACTGGGAAAACTGACCGTCGCCACCTGCGATGCCCACTTTATGAATCCCGAAGACAAGATCTACCGGGAAATCCTCATGACCGGCAAGGGCTTCAAAGATGCCGAATTCCAGCCAGACCTCTACCTGCGCACGACGGACGAAATGCTGGAAGAATTTTCCTACCTCGGCGAAGACCGGGCCAGAGAAGTGGTCATTACCAACCCTAATAAGATCAACGACATGATCGACGATTGCCGGCCGATCCCGAAGGAAACGCTGTACTTCCCGCAGATCGCAGGCTCGTCGGAAGCCTTGAAACACATGTGTTACGAAAAGGCCCATGAAATCTACGGCACGCCCTTGCCGAAAATCGTCGAAGACCGGCTCGAAGAAGAATTTACGTCCATCCTGGGCCACGGCTTCGGCGTCCTCTATTACATCGCCCATAAACTGGTAAAACACTCCAACGACGACGGCTACCTCGTAGGTTCTCGAGGCTCTGTCGGCTCGTCCTTCGTAGCCACCATGTCCGGCATTACGGAAGTCAACCCACTTCCTCCGCACTACGTCTGCCCCAAGTGCCATTGGAGCCACTTCTACACGAAGGGCGAATACGGCGGCGGCTTCGACCTGCCCGATAAGACCTGCCCCGAATGCGGCGAACCGCTCTTAAAGAACGGCCACAACATTCCGTTTGCCATTTTCCTCGGTTTCGACGGCGACAAGGTCCCCGATATCGACCTCAACTTCTCCGGCGAATACCATCCCAAGGCTCATAAATATACGGAAGAACTCTTCGGGAAAGACAACGTCTTCCGCGCCGGTACCATCGGTGCCGTCAAGGATAAGACGGCCTACGGCTACGTCATGAAATGGGCCGAGAAGAAGGGCATCCACGTCAACGAAGCTTACATCAACAGCCTCGTGTCAGGCTGCACGGGCATCAAGAATACGACGGGCCAGCATCCGGGCGGCGTCATGGTTATCCCCCGCGATATGGACGTCCATCACTTTACCCCCGTCCAGTACCCGGCCAATAAGAAAGAAAGCGGCATCATTACGACCCACTTCGATTACCATTCCATCGAAGGCCGTCTGGTCAAGCTCGACATCCTCGGCCACGATGATCCGACGGTCATCCGCATGTTAGAGGACATGACCCATATCAAGGCCACGACCATTCCCTTCGACGACCCGGCCACGATGAGCCTCTTCAGCTCGACCAAGGCTCTCGGCGTGACGCCGGAAGAACTGGGTTCCAAAGTCGGAAGCCTGGGAATCCCGGAATTCGGGACCAACTTCGTCCGTCAGATGCTGGTCGATACCAAGCCCAAGACCTTCTCGGAACTGGTCCGTATTTCCGGTTTCTCCCACGGTACCGACGTCTGGCTGAACAACGCCCAGGACCTCATCACGTCGGGGACGGTCCCCCTGAAGGAAGCCGTCTCGACCCGTGACGACATCATGAACTATCTCATCGAACACGGCATTAAACCCAAGACCAGTTTCAAGGTCATGGAAAACGTCCGTAAGGGCAAGGGCATCGATAAGCCCAACAAACTGGGCCAAAAGACGACGGACTACGAAGGCGAACTAAAAGAAGGGCACATTCCTCAGTGGTTCATCGAATCGTGCCAGAAAATCGGCTACCTCTTCCCGAGGGCCCACGCCGTGGCCTACGTCATGATGGCCTTCCGCATCGCCTGGTATAAGATCAACCAGCCCCTGGCTTACTACTGCGCTTACTTCACCATCCGGGCCAAGGCCTTCAAACTGTCGGCCATGATCCACGGCCTCGAAGGGCAGGAACGGGCCATGAAGGAAATCGCCGCCAAGGGCAAGAGTGCCTCCAAGATCGAACAGGACCTCTATTCAGCCCTGGAACTGGCCAAGGAAATGAGCCTTCGCGGCTTCTCCTTCCTGAACGTTGACATCAACCGCTCGGCAGCGACGAAATTCACCATCTGCGACGGCAAGATCCTGCCGCCCTTTACGGCCATCGACGGCCTGGGCGAAAGTGTCGCCGAACAGATCGTGGCCGAACGGGCCATCGCTCCCTTCAGTTCCAAAGCCGACCTCAAGATGCGCGGCAAGGTTTCCCAGTCCCTCATCGACACCATGAGTGCAGACGGCTGCTTAGGCGACCTTCCGGAAGACGAACAGATCGACCTCTTTGCCATGTAAAAGACCATACAGGAGTCAGAGCCTCTCCCTTCGGAGGGGCTTTTTCTCTCGACAGATTGCCGTTATTGCCGTATAATAATTCTTGTATTTAGCCGACTAAAGGAACGGCCTCAGCAAGACAAAATCTGTAAGGGAAGGAAGGGATATATCGTGGCAGTGAATGAAAAACTACGGGATCACCTGCACGACCAACTGTTTCGGGCCATACTGGAACTCAAGAGCGTCGATGAATGCTATGAATTTTTCGAAGACATCTGCACCATTCAGGAAATGAAAGCCATTTCAGCCCGCCTCGAAGTGGCCCGCATGCTCAAAGCCGGCGACATTTACGAAGATATCGTCCAAAAGACCGGCGCCAGCACGGCGACCATCAGCCGTATCAAGCGCTGTCTCGTATATGGCAGCGGCGGGTACGAAAAGATCCTCAGCCGCATGGCCGAGAAAGAACCAGATTTTTTAAAATTATCCAAGTAGGAGGACAGCCGATTTCATGAAGGCCAAGATTGACGTCACCATCTTCAAGAACGGTGATATGGATATACTGCAGGCTTCGATTTATGAAGAACTGTGGAAGGATTACTGTACATTTAAACAACGGGCTGTCATGCAGCAAGAAAAGGAAACGAAGAAAGGCATCTTTTTATCCCGCCGGTACTATCGGGCGGCATTGTTGTCGTTATTTACTTTTTTTGAAGGCGTTATCAACAACTGGATCAAGACCATCATCCAGGACCGACCGGAATTTTCCGGCGCAGCGGATCAGCAGACGCTGAAAAAATGCGACGCCGTCATCGAATACTGTTTCTTCTGTTCGTATACCAAGCATACCGGTACCTTTACCTCGCTTTACGGCTACATCAACCGCTATGAACAGCACGATTTGGCCCTCATTGAACACATCGACGGACAGACCCTCGACGCCATCGAAACGGCGATGGATGAGTATTTCTGTTACGTCGAAGCCCTGACCGGTCTCAAGCGCCTGCCCAAGCCCAACCAATCGACGACGGGCCTGGTCGGACGCATCGGCGGCCTGGTCAAGGACTGCCACGGCTGATAAGAAAGGATTGTGGTCTCAATGAGTGATAAGTATTATATCGGATTCGACGCCGGTACACAGAGCGTCAAAGTAGCCGTTTACGACGATGAACAGCACTGCCTGGCCATGGATACGGCCAAGACCCATCTGGCATATCCTAAGCCCGGCTGGGTCCAGATGGATGTCGATGAATATTATCGCCTCATCAAACAGTGCATGGCCTCGTGCAGCCGCCAGATGGAAGAAAAAGGCTGGGACGTCAGCAAAGTCCGGGCCATCATGGGCGACGGCATCATCTGCGGCATCGCCGGCATCGACGAAGACGGCAAGGCCATTACGCCCTACGTCAACTACCTCGACAGCCGCACCCGCGACGACGTCGAAGCCCTGAAAGCAAAGAAGCTCGACATTTGGGGACGGGAAACGGGCAACGCCGAACCGAACATGATGTTCCCGGCCATGTTCGCCCGCTGGTTCATGAAGAACATCCCGGCCTGGAAGGAAAAGGGCGTCAAATTCGTCCACAACTGCCCCTACGTCTTAATGCACCTGGCAGGCCTTACGGCCAAGGACGCCTTCATCGACTGGGGCACCATGTCCGGCTGGGGCCTCGGTTACGACGTCGTCAAAAAAGAATGGTCCAAGGAACAACTCGACATCCTGGGCATTCCAGAATCGGCCATGCCGCGCATCGTAAAGCCTTGGGACATCATCGGTCATCTCTGTGAAGAAGACGCTATGGAAACGGGCTTTCCCGCAGGCATTCCCATCTGTGCCGGTGCCGGCGATACGATGGAATCCATGATGGGCAGCGGCATCTTGGAAGCGGGCAACGCCGTCGACGTCGCCGGGACCTGCGCCATGTTCTGCGCCGCAACGGACGGCATCATGCCGGAACTGTCGGTCCCCGGAAGCAACCTCATCTTTAACTCCGGGACCCTGCCGGGAACGTACTTCTACTGGGGCATGGTCCGCACGGGGGGACTGGCCCTTCGCTGGTTCAAAGACAGCATCGCCCGAGAAGAAGGGGACGACTACTACAGTACCCTCGACGAACTGGCCAAGCGCCATAAACCGGGCTGCGAAGGGGCCATGTTCCTGCCGTACCTTACGGGCGGCGACAGCGCTTACCCCAACGTCCGCGGGACCTTTACGGGCCTTACCCTCGATTCCGACCAGGGAGCCATGTGGCGCTGCGTCCTCGAAGGCATCGGCTATGACTATATGGAAGTCACCGACCAATACCGGGCAGCCGGCATCGGATTGAAGCACCTGACCATTACCGAAGGCGGCAGCCGGGACGAACTGTGGAACCAGATCAAGGCTGACATGCTCGATACGACGGTCGTCACCTTGAAAGTCGCCGGCGGAGCCGTACCTACCAACTGCATCGTCGCAGCCTACGCGGCCGGCGATATCAAGGACCTGAAAAAAGCCCTTGAACGCCAGTTGGAAGTCAAGGCCACCTACGTTCCCGACGAAGAAAATACCAAAATGTATCGCGCTTCCTATGAAAAACGGGGAGCCCTCTTAAAAGCCCTCAATGGGGGAGACTAAGAGCCTCACGTGCCGTACAGGTTTTGCCTGCTGCGGCACTTTTTTTTACTTGGTACCCACGAAAGGGCCTGTCTCCGGCACTTTCGATTCCTTATGGCTATAGAACTCCATGCACTTTGTGAAAAAACAACGTAACTTTTATAACATAAGTTCATAACGTAACGTATTTCCATGACATAATTATATTAAAGAATGATAATAAGTAACTTGACTTAAAACGACTTGCATAAAATGCATGTAATAAATGTGAAAAAATGAAAAAAGTGCCGTTTTTTAGTGGATTTTTTTGGTGTGTGTGGTATACTATCAATGTAAGCAGTGAATCTTATTTATGAGGCGTGTGACTTTTTTTTAAACTAATCTAGTGAAAAAAATCACGCGACGAAGGAGGAGTTAAACATGAGTAAAGTAATGGTTATTGGCGCTGGTACGATGGGTTCCGGCATTGCACAGGTTTTCGCTACGCACGGCTGGGACGTTGTCCTGAACGATATTAAAGACGAATTTATCGCCGGCGGCCAGGCCAAAATCGACAAATCTCTGACCAAATTAGTTGCTAAAGAAAAAATGACCCAGGCTGACAAAGACGCAACCATGGCTCGCATTTCCGGTTTCGTTACCCGTACGGCTGAAAATATGAGCGACATCGACCTCGTCGTCGAAGCTGCTATCGAAGACTTGAAGATCAAATCGGCTATCTTCAAAGAACTCGACGAACTCTGCCCGGAACACACGATCCTCGCTTCCAACACGTCGTCCTTGGCTATCACTCAGATCGGCGCAGCTACGAAACGCCCGGACAAAGTTATCGGCATGCACTTCTTCAACCCGGCTCCGGTCATGAAGTTGCTCGAACTCATCAACGGCATCGCAACTTCTGACGAAACCTACGCTAAGATCGAACAGTTGTCGAAAGACCTCGGCAAAACTCCGGTTAAAGTTAACGACTTCCCGGGCTTCGCCGGCAACCGTATCGTCATTCCGATGCTCAACGAAGCTATCCAGGCTTTGATGGAAGGCGTTGCATCCAAAGAAGACATCGATAACGTCTGCAAACTCGGCTTCAACCATCCCATGGGACCTCTGGCTCTCTGCGACCTTATCGGTAACGACGTTGTTCTCCACGTTATGGAAGTTCTTTACGAAGGCTTCGGCGATCCGAAATATCGTCCGTGCCCGCTGCTCAAGAAATACGTCCAGGCTGGTTACCTCGGCCGTAAGACTGGCAAAGGCTTCTACGACTACGCGAAATAAGTTAGCATTGTGCTAATTGAATACGGGGCGTGACTATCACACCCCGTATTATTTTTAAAGATTTACGGTCATAAAACGGCGTATCTCACCAGCGTCCCGGGGGCGGTCCGGCCTGTTGGATTCCATCATGGAAAAGACCCGTCGTTTTCTATACTCATTCTATACTATTCTCTATATCAGTTGTTTTAGGAGGTTTATCTCATGGATTACCAGAACATTCTTTGTGCAGTAGAAAATGGTATCGCAACGATTACCATCAATCGTCCGAAAGCCCTGAACGCTTTGAACCTCGACACGGTTACGGAATTAAAAGACGCTATCGAAAAGATCGCTGTCGACAAAGCCGTTAAAGTCGTCGTCATCACCGGTGCCGGTGAAAAATCCTTCGTTGCCGGCGCAGACATCAAAGAAATGGCTACCAAGACTCCGGCAGAAGGCCGCGAATGGGGCCAGTTCGGTCAGAACGTCTTCACGGAAATCGAAAACATGCCTCAGCCTGTCATCGCTGCTATCAACGGCTTCTGCCTCGGCGGCGGCTGCGAACTTTCCTGTGCTTGCGACATCCGCTATGCATCGGAAAACGCAAAATTCGGCCAGCCTGAAGTCGGCCTCGGCATTACCCCGGGCTTCGGCGGCACCCAGCGTCTGACTCGTGTTGTCGGCCGCGGCCAGGCTAAAGAACTCATCTACACCGGCGGCATGATCGGTGCTGAAGATGCAAAAGCTATCGGCCTCGTAAACAAAGTCGTTCCTCAGGAAGAATTAATGCCGGCTGTCCTCAAATTGGCAGGCAAAATCGCCAAGAACGCTCCCGTCGCTGTACAGCTCTCCAAAGCTGCCATCAACCGCGGCATCAACTGCGACGTCGTAACCGGCATCGCTTACGAAGCTGAAGTCTTCGGTCTCTGCTTCTCCACGAACGACCAGAAGGAAGGCATGGCTGCTTTCGTAGAAAAACGTAAACCGACCTTTGAAGGCAAATAAGATCATCGTTTGACTCCGAATAAAGGGACGTCTCGTGATTTGTCATGGGACGTCCTTTTTTCATAACAAAGATGAAAAACGTATACTAAAGAAAAGCCAAAGTGATGTGACGACTAGATCTGAGTTAACAATTTCCCCGTAAGGGGACTGAAACTGTACATAACAGTAGACTCTCAACTGGACTGTCATACCGTCGCATCATCTAATTCCCCGTAAGGGGACTGAAATCTTGTTTTATGCGGAAACCCTTCAGACGAGCGTTAAAAGGCCATCTACGGTCGACTCATACAGACTAGATGGCTAAGAGGGAGAAGGCGCTCCTGTGCCCGATGAGAGGCATTTGCGAGGACATTCGAAGATGAGCCCTTTTCCGAAATTCGTTTGACAATAAAAGTCGAAAAACGTATACTAAAGAAAAGTCAAAGTAATGCGACGGCTTTGGAAAACCGATTTTAGGGTCAAAAACCCCGTAGGTTTGAAAATTTTCAAACCTACGAAAAACGGCATAACCAAGCGGATAAGCGGCACTGCCTGATTTTTATTTTTCACCCGGGTCAGCGAAAAAGGCCAAAAAAGCCGGAGGTTTGAAAAAATCGCCTGTGAGCCCAGTCAGGGAGCGGGTACTGGGAGGCAGAGTCAGAGTACCAAAATCCCCGTAAGGGGACTGAAACTCTGTAATAGACCAGCAGCGAAATCGCCACCCATGTCAGAGTACCAAAATCCCCGTAAGGGGACTGAAACACTGTTTAGCTACTTCAGAATCTGATTGTTTTAATAAGGTCAGAGTACCAAAATCCCCGTAAGGGGACTGAAACACATAATAGAATCTCCATCCTCGGAGGTTCTTGCTACGGGTCAGAGTACCAAAATCCCCGTAAGGGGACTGAAACTAAAAAATAAGCCTAAGAATGAGAGTATGGATTCCCTCACGTCAGAGTACCAAAATCCCCGTAAGGGGACTGAAACCATTTTCAATAATGATGCAGAAGAACTTTCCGAACTTAGAGTCAGAGTACCAAAATCCCCGTAAGGGGACTGAAACCTCCTTCCATGCGTCACGGATACCTTTTAAATCCGCCGTGTCAGAGTACCAAAATCCCCGTAAGGGGACTGAAACGACGTCGCCGTTGAAATCGACTGGCAGACCGGAACGCCGAGTCAGAGTACCAAAATCCCCGTAAGGGGACTGAAACCTAACTAACAAATCGCCGAAACTGGTGAAAATTAACACATGTCAGAGTACCAAAATCCCCGTAAGGGGACTGAAACCACCAATAAATTGGTGCTTTTCCGTTTTTGGTTTGTGTCAGAGTACCAAAATCCCCGTAAGGGGACTGAAACTCAGTAACAACATGACACCAGTCTTCTTGCCGCCCTCGTCAGAGTACCAAAATCCCCGTAAGGGGACTGAAACACACGAACGCGTACCATTCAGGCAGAAGAATCATGCCGAGTCAGAGTACCAAAATCCCCGTAAGGGGACTGAAACTAACCAATAATCGACCAGAAATTAAAAAGTAAGTAGCGTCAGAGTACCAAAATCCCCGTAAGGGGACTGAAACGGCCAAACAAGTTTAACTAGCAATACTAATAACGCCCACGTCAGAGTACCGAAATCCCCGGATTTAATTAGACTCCTTTTAGAAAAATGGAGGAATTACATAGGGGGACTGAAATCTGAATCTTGCATGAGAAAAGCCGATACCGGCATCTATCTGGGATGCCTGGTATCGGCTTTTGTCATGGAAGTTATTTTTTTAGGTACCAAAAATGTGCGTACTTGTAAATTTTATACCAGTAAGTATAATGAGGATAACCCGATGACGGGGAGACCTTATGCGAAAAGGAGACTTGACCATGGAATTTGAACAATTGATGAAGGATCGTTATTCGGTCCGCAAATTTTTGGATAAAAAAGTAGAACCGGCCTTCGTTGATAAACTGAAGGAAGCCATCCTGCTGGCGCCGAGTGCCGTAAACTATCAGCCCATTCGGGCCTGGGTCATCGAATCGAAGGAGAAACTCGAACAGATTAAGGCCATCACGAAATACCACTTCCAAGCACCCCTGACCATTGCCATCGGTTATGTACCGGATGAAGCCTGGGTCCGACAGAGTGACGGCCGGAATCACGGCGTCGTCGATGCCAGCATTGCTGCCATGCAGGTCTGGCTGGCCGCTGAAAACATGGGCCTCGGCGTCTACGGCAGCAAGCGGGACATCATGCCCGTATACGCCAGTGAGAAGCCGCGGCGGACGTGGATCATCGAAAATAAGGATATGGCCAATTTTGAGCCAAACTCCCTGCGCTACCACGGGACGGCCGATACGATCGGTATGGTCGGCACGTATGACATCAATGAAAATAACAGCCTCCATTGGAACGTCGAACGTTATACGGAAGACCTCCTTCGCCACGTCAAGCACACCGACAGCGATATGGAGCCCCAACAGATTTTTAAGCGGCGGGCTGACCGCAATACGTATAATTTGGGCTGGACGGGACGGGCCGGCAGGACCGACTGGAGTGTAGAAACGAATTATTCCCGTATGAAGGAAGACGATATTTCCCTCATCAATTACTATGGACGGTCGTCTTACGAGGGCAAGAATGAGCTGAAATACGTCGACGACGTCGACCACCGCCAGCGCAGTCTCAAGGCGTCGGCCAATACGCAGATCAATGACCGCCATCTCCTCAGCTACGGCGTCGGCTTTATCAAAGAGACCGGCGAAGGAAGCCGTCTCAAGAGCTCGCCCCGGATGTCGACGCGCTACATCGATCCCTGGGATTACGACAAGGGCCTCCTCGTCGAAGGCATCGATGCCTATATGCGAAACGATGGAGATACGAGCGTTCCCGTCTGGTCCCACATCCACGACTATGCCTTTTATGATAACGGCACCAGCCTGCCTCAATGGGACCAAAATTATGAATACTACGGCGCCGACCGCAACGATCCGTCGACGCTGCCCCTCATTACCTATACCGATTACGAACGGCATAAGCTGAAGGATAAGGAGCCGAGCCGCTGGTACAATGACTCGTCCATGACCGACGACAAGTGGAAGGACTACTGGACATTTGAACAGCAGCTGCGCGACCAGAACCCGCAGTTGGCCGGCGCATCGAACATCGTCGGCAAGTATTTTGAGTGGGGCATGGCGACGGATCCCAAGACCCGGGAAAAGGCGCCGGTCTTTAACGGCCGCCATTTTCTCGAAGAGTACCGCCGCCGCAACAACCGGATTACGACGGGGCGAGGCACGATCAATCGGCGTAATTTTTTCATCCAAGATACGTGGCAGGTCAACGACAGGACCATCGTGACCCCTATTCTCCGGCTGGACGACAGCAGCCTCTTTGGCAGCCATCTTTCGGGAAATTTGGGGCTGACCCACAATGTCGGCGGCAACGAACACCGGCGCTTTAAAGCCAATATCGGCACGGGCTATACCGAACCGGGCATGGGCGAACTCTGGTATAACTGGGAAATGTACGGCAGCAGTCCCGTCGGCATCGGCGTGGCCCGCATGGGCTGGTACTGGGTCGGCAATCCCGATTTGAAGCCGGAAACGTCGGTTAACTTCGACATCGGCATCGAAGGGGAAAATGATAATACGTCGGCCCGATTGGGCTTCTTCCACAACCGCATCAAAGATTACATGACCGTCTATTTTACCGGCCGCTACATGGATTTTGCCCCTGATTTGGGCTTTTCGGCCAAATGGATGCGGGCCCCCGATTTGATTTACAGCTTTAAGAATATCGGCCGCGCTGAAATTACGGGATTGGAAGCGGAAGTGAAGCAGAAACTGGGCCGTCATTGGACGGCTAAACTGGGGTATACCTGGCTCCATGCCATCAATAAGAGCGACTCTGATATGCCGCGCCGCCTCCTCGACAAGCCGGTCCATAAGGTCGATATCGGCCTTGACTATGACGACCCGGCAAGCGGCTGGCGCGGGTCCTTATGGGGCAATTACTACATCCACATGCTGGACAGCAATTCCCTTTCCGATTCGTCGAACTACTGGCCCGATATCCTTCAGGGAGAAGGGGCCGTGTACCGCAAGCCCCGGTACCAGAAGAAGACCTTCGGTATTTGGAACCTCATGGTGCAGAAAAAGATCAATAAAGATTCCTTGGTCTACTTCGGCATCAACAACCTGTTCAACCACCGCGACGACGACCGGGCGACGCAGCAGCGGGTCTACCGCTTTGGGGTCAACTTTAAACTGGGCCGCGATGCCCGGGACATCCTCGAAGGGAAGAAGGCTTCCGCTGCTGAAGGCGCAGGGGCTGCCAGAACGCCGGTTCGCATGAACGACTTCATCGCCCGCCCCTTTGACGAGTCTAAGGGAGAAGGCTGGGACATCATCGGTGACTACCGCCTGCGGTGGGATTCCCATAAGGGACAGGACCGCCAGCTGCCGCCCTTTAGGGCAGATACGTACATCGATACGGCAGACCGCAACATGTATGACCGGGGAGAACACGGCTTTAGCCATCGCCTGCGTTTGGGCGTCGATGCCCGCTTGGGAGACGATACCAATCTGCGCCTCTTGGGCAGCGCCTCCGGGACGGCAGCCGTCGATACGGCAGAGACCGTGCCCTTGTCAGAAGGCCTTCAGCATCAGCGCGTCGAAGAAGCGGACTTGACGCACCGCGTACGGAAATGGGACTTCTCCATCGGCCGCCTGACGGAACCCATGGGGGTCACCGGTTATTGGTTCGGGAAAGAATTCGACGGCGTCCGCGCCGTTTGGACCGGAAAGGATACCCAGGTCCGCCTGGGATACGGGTCCTTTAAGCACAGTACGGGTATCTCCGATTCGGCTTATACCCATTCGACGCACGCCGTCTTCTATCGGCCGCCGACGGTATCGGAATTGATCGGTCTCAATCGCGACGATTGGCCTTATGATCTGGCCAAGATGGCCGGCGCCAACCCCTTGAAGCCGGGAACGACCGATCCCGACCGCGAAGGAACGGTCTACGACGAAGGCAGCCCCAACGATATTTACAATAAGTCCTATAAGGGGAAAAACGACAAGGTCTACTTCTACCAGCAGCTGCGGGATGCCGTAAAAAACGGGGCCGACACGAAGGAGCAGGGCGAGGTAATCCGCCGCCTCCAGCACATCGTGAACACGGCCTACGGCAAAGAAGCGGCTCAAGCCGGCATTACCCTCAACGTGCCGATTCACGGCAAGGTATTGTACCGCTTGAAGCATAAAGACACGGGAGCCGTCGTCTATAAGGCGGCCGATGTCTACTATAACAGCTACATCAGCGACTTCGACTCGCCGGAAGAAAAGGCCTATAAACAGGAAATGAATAAATACTTTTCCATCAGCCTCAGTGACGACAGGGCTCTCGGTGACGGCCGGGCCTTCCTCACTTCCCGGGAAGCGGAACTGCATCGGGGCTATGAAGCCATTGCCGAGCATACGGCCAAAGAAGCTTGGGGCTATTACGGCAAGGACGATGAAATGGGGACGACCTACCGTCCCTTGGACGGAAGCGGCATGTGGCGTAATGTGAGCCGCAGCGATAGGGCCGGCGATTATGTCTATGACGGCATCGAAGACATCGGCAGCCTCGATTGGAAAGATTCCGGCCAAGACGGAGCGGGTTGGTATTCACAGTACCGGTTCGACTCGACGCTGGACCATCTCATCGATGAATTGTACAAGGAAAATTACGGCAGTGCCGACTTCAATGGAAACGACCCGAATTACGGGCTGAAGATTCCCAGACTGCTGTCGGAATACCTGAAAGCCCTGGAAGATCTCGTCCGCAGTGCCGATTCGGCCAGCAAGCAGCCCCGGGCGGCTTTAGAAAAAGCCATCGGTCGGCCGATCCTTACGGAAGGGACGATCCTCCGGCGCGACGTCATTGCCCCTCTCGATCGGGCGGCTTTCGTCCAGGTCAAGAAACAATTCGGCGCTGATTTCGGCCTTCAGGCTTGGTACTTCCACTCTTTCAGGCAGGACAAACAGCCGTGGTTCTCGGAAAATAACCACGGCAATGATGTCGATATCTTTGACCGTTTTGCCGACGTCGTCGGCATCGGGGCCCGCTGGCAGATCGGACAGAACCTGCGCCTGTCTGCCGACTACGGCCAGAACCGTACGGAATTCGGCCGCTTCCTGAACGGTCAGTCCCGGTACGATCATCAGCGGGGCACGGCAGACTTTACCCTTCTTGGCCGGGATAAGGGCGGAACGCCTCACTTCTGGACGGTGCGCCTCGACGTGGGCCGCAGCGATACGGACATACCGGGCAGCTGGAATGCCTTTGCCGACTATAAATACTTCCAGCACGGCTCCTTCTTCGGCGGCAACGGTACGGAAAGCCTGCCGGACCGCTATCTCGACGGCATTCGCAGCTTTACCGTCGGTGCCGGCTATGTACCGGCTAAAAATTTCCTCGTCGAAGCCTTCTATACCTTCGATGCCAAGGGCATTCACAGCCGGGATACGCTCTACGGGCCGGAACAGTTTACCTTAGGCGATTATGCCCGCCTGCAGCTGACCTATAAATTTTAAATCCCTTGCCTTAGGACCAATAATGGCGCAGTTGACAGGCCGTGCGGGCCAGTACCCACGACGCTGAACACAGGGCAAGAGGCATAGCGGCGATGACGACGGCCAGGTTTCTGGTTTCCGTCGTCATCGTGCTGTGGGTCAGCCAGAGCAAGGCTTTCAGTAGGGATTCAACAGTCACGCAGCCGGTGAAAAGGGCGATGACGAAGACGGCAGCGGCTAAGGGCAGCATGACGAGATACGAGAAAAGATAGAGGGTATGTTTCATAGGGGACGCCTCCTAAAAGGTTATAAGATTCGATGTATTAACATGATATACCTCTATTCTCAATATGTCAAATAAAATGATAATGAGAATAGCAGGAAAGGCTGTTCAGACAGGCGGTTACAAAATAAATGTCGGAACGGATCATTTCCCGACTAATTGGAGTGGTCGTTATAATTGTAATATGTTATGATTTTATTACAAAATATATTGAAAATCGATATCGATAATAAAACTTTTATATAGGAGATCCCCTTGGGAACACGCCGCCATCCCCGCCGGATTTTTAGGGAAAGGAGGACCTGTCTATGTATCGCATACAGGGAGAAGTCGTGTTCGACGGGACCGGCGAATGCTTCGCCTTTTTAGGAGCTTTATGGGCCTTGGCTGCATTCGTGTTTTATGTCTTGTTTTGGTAGTTTTCTTTGAAAGAGAGGTCTTTTTTGCGTAAAGTATTGATCAGCAGTCTTATTTTTTGCGGCATTGTCATCGTGGCAGCCGTGGCCTGGTTCATGATGGCAGACGCCGATGGGGTACCATCGACAGCGACTCGTCAAGTCGTGGATGCAACCGGAGAGTCCGTCACGATTCCCGTTCACCCGCAGCGAGTCGTTTTTTTGAATGTATCCAATCTTGATTTATATGACGCTGCCGGCGGCCGGGATACGATTGTCGGCAAGCCGACGTCTGATTCTATGGCACCGGAACTGGCCGAGGCCTTGGCAGCCGTACCGTCGGTGGGCATCATTCATCGGCCTAATTTAGAGACGATTTTATCGCTCCATCCGGATTTAGTCGTCGGCATCAACGTGCCTTTTCACAACCAGATTCGCCAAACCCTGGCCCAAAACGGCATCCCGCTGTACATCAATTCCTTGGATTCCTTGGAAGACAGTCTGAGGACGCTGGAGTTCTTTGGCGAATTGACCGGCCGTGAACCGGAGGCAGAGAAGAAGGCTGCCGATATCAAAGATCGGACCGATGCCGTCATGGCCTCTGCCGGCGGGAAGGAAAGCCCGCGGGCCCTGATCCTCTTCAGTTCGCCGGACAGCAACAATATGGCGACGGCAGCCAGCTTTTCCGGCGATATGCTGAAACGCCTCCACGGTACCAATATTGCCGAGGGCGCCGGTTCTCACGAGCCCTTTGTGCCCCTCAGCATGGAATACGTCCTGCGCCAAGATCCGCAGGTCATCTTTATCATCTCCATGGGCCAGAGTCCCGATGAGGCCGATCGATTCCGGTCATCCATGGCTGACAGCGATTCTTGGAGTCAGGTCCGGGCTGTGCGCCAAGGGAAGGTCTATGCCCTGCCGACGGCCCTATTTACGGTCAATCCGGGAAGCCGCATTGCCGATGCCATGGAATACATGGCCGACCGCCTGTATGGGGGAGGGACCCTATGATGGCGGATAAGGTCACCCGGAAAAGAGAGATCCGGCGGCTGACGGTCCTCTTAGCCGGCCTGGTCCTCTTGGTCGGTGTCCTTATTTTAACGGTCGTCGTCGGTGCCGTATCGATCCCCTTACCGGATCTTTGGCTGGCGTTGCGGGCGCCGGGGACGACGGAAGATTACCGTATCATCTATACCCTGCGCATGCCTCGCGGCATCTGCGCCGCCTTGGCCGGGGCCAACCTGGCCTTGTCGGGCTGCATCCTCCAAGGGGTCCTTCGCAATCCCTTGGCCGATCCGGGCATTATCGGCATTTCGGCCGGAGCGGGCCTGGCGGCTATGGCCTTGATGATGCTGGCGCCGACGCTGACCGTTTGGGTACCTTTAGCGGCCTTTGCCGGAGCCTTAGGGGCGGCGGCCATCGTCTTTTTCCTGGCCTGGGAGCGGGGCGTCAATCCCCTGCGCCTGGTACTGGCCGGGGTGGCCGTGGCGGCCTTCTTTGGCGGCGGCATGACGGCCTTGTCCGTTTTCTTTTCCGATAAGGTCCAGGGGACCGTGTCCTGGATGGCCGGCGGATTTGCCGGTGCCGGCTGGCAGAGCGTGCGCATGATCCTGCCTTATAGTCTGATCGGCATGGTGGGGACAATCTGCCTCTATCGGCGCCTCAATGCCCTGCAGCTCGGCGACGACGTAGCTCAGACGTTAGGCGTTCAGGTCCATCGGACGCGGGCTCTTTTGGTAGCCCTGGCCGCGCTTTTGGCGGCGTCTGCCGTCAGCGTAGCCGGCCTTTTGGGCTTCGTCGGACTGGTCGTGCCCCACGTGATGCGCCTCATCGTCGGTTCTGATTTCGAGCCCCTTTTGCCTTGCTCGGCTGTGTTCGGTGCCGTCTTGGTAGCCGGCGCAGACGCTGCGGCCAGGACGGTCTTCAGTCCCATGGAAGTTCCTGTCGGCATCTTCATGTCCTTCATCGGGGCGCCGTTTTTCCTGTATTTATTGAGACGGAGGCTGGGTACGCCATGAGTCCTATTGAACTTAAGGGTCTTCAGATCCAATACGGCAATAAGGTCGTTGCCCGGGACTTGAACCTGGTACTGGACAAGGCAGAAATCATCTCCATCATCGGCCCCAACGGGTCGGGGAAGTCGACGCTACTGAAGACGATGGCCCGCCTGATCCTGCCGTCGGCCGGCGTCGTCACCTTGAACGGCCGCGACATGAACAGCTTTTCGACGGATGCCCTGGCCCGTATGATCTCTTTTATGCCCCAGTCGATGCAGGCCCCCGGCGATCTTACCGTGCGGGACCTGGTCCTCTTGGGACGGCTTCCTTATCAGAGCCTCTTTTCCAGCCTTCGCGAAGAAGATGGTAAGGCTGCCGATAAGGCGCTGGCCGGGACGGGGATGACCAAGCTGCAGCACCGACGCCTTTCGGCCCTGTCCGGCGGGGAACGGCAGCGGGCCTGGCTGGCACTGGCTTTGGCCAAGGAGCCGGAAGTCCTGCTCCTCGACGAGCCGACGACTTATTTAGACATTCACCATCAATTAGATTTAATGGAACTCATCGCTGAACTGTATGAAACGACGGGCGTGTTGGTAGTCATGGTCCTCCATGACCTGAATCATGCCGCCCGCTACAGCCATCGCCTGATTGCCGTCAAAGAAGGACGGATCGTCGTCGACGGACCGGTTAAGGATGTGTTTCGGCGGGACATCATTGAACCGCTGTACGACATACAAGCTATTATTACGGAAGTACAGGAAGGTGCTGAAACGTACCGCCTGTGTGTGCCTTATGGGACGCACTGACTGCTGGAAGGAGCAAAGGGAATGAACTATCGTAACTATACGGCACTCTTAGCCGTACTCATGACGACGTCCTTGTATGGAACGATTGAAGGCGCTGCCGTCGGAAATGAAGAACCGGTCCAATTAAAAGACGTCATCGTCACGGCGACCAAGACCGAAGAAGAAGTGAAGACCGTGCCTCAGGCGGTCGAAGTCTGGACGCAGGAAGATCTGCAGCTCATGGGAGCGGCGAATGTCCGGTCGGCCCTGCAACTGGCCAATAACGTCAACCTGGCCCGGGCGGGCATGACGGGGAACGCCGTCATGATTCGCGGCATGAGCACCAACCACTCGCTGATCCTCGTCGACGGCAAGCGCTATGCCGGTGAAGATACGGATGTCACGACCAACGTCTATGCCCTGGAACGCCTCGATTTGAGCGATATCGAGCGCATTGAAATCGTCCGCGGCCCGTCGAGCTCCCTCTACGGCTCCGATGCCATGGGCGGCGTCATCAATATCATCACCAAGGTCCCCGATAAGGCCGGCGGCACTGTAGGCGTCGTCACCGGTACGGAAAATACGGCGTCATACGTCAATATCGACTTTGGCAGACACCATCGCTGGTCGACGTCCTTCGACGCCCGCTGGGACCGGCTGCGGCCCTTTAACCGCTACGTCTACAGCAGCACCGTCTCCGGCCGCGGCACGCGGACCGTGACCGAAGGCTATGACCGGGCCATGTACGGCATGCGCCGCATGTACCATCTGGCCGGCGTCTATGACTTTGAAAACAGCAACGACAACAAGCTGCGCGTCGACCTGGAGTATCATAATGATGACCTGCGGTCCGATTTTGCTCCGGCCTGGTATGCCATGGGGCCCATGAAGCTTCCGATGTCGCTGGATAAGCGGGAATTTTACCATGAACAGGAGCGGGCAGCCAGCGTCGAATACACCGGGAAGACCGGCCGCAATGACTACATGTTCCGCACGTATTACAATCAGTTGAAGAAAAATTCTGTCATCTACAATGACCGCCCTCTCTTTCCGGGCATGATGGAACGGATCTTAGGCGGCATGTACCCCAGAGCCGATATGGACCGGGCTGATTACAGCACTTGGGTGACCGAAGCCCGGGATACGATGTATATCGGCGACCATCATAACCTGACCTTTGGCGGCGAATATCGGAAACTGAAATACGAAGGGACCCGCCTCTCCGGCTCGTCGGTCGGTCTTGATAAGGATGTGGCCGGGCACGAAGTCAATTCCTATGCCGGCTATGTAGAAGACTTGTGGCAGGTCAACGATCGCCTGCTGCTCATCCCGTCCCTGCGCTTTGAGCACAACAGCCAGTTCGGCAGTCAGACGACGCCTAAAATCGGCCTGACGTATAACATCGATCAGAACTGGCGCTTTAAATCGAATTACGGCCAGGGCTATAAGGCCCCGTCCATCAGTGAACTCTATATGGAAATGCACCGGGCCATGGGAGCGACGACGGTCAATATCTACGGCAATCCCGATTTGGAACCGGAAAAATCGACGAGCTTCGACTTCGGCTTAGAATACGATAAAGGCCGCAATTTCGGGAAATTGACCTATTTCCATAATAAGGTGACCAACTTAATCGAAACAGCTCCCATCGGCTATATGACCTATCAGTACATCAATATCGCCAAGGCCGATATCAACGGCGTCGAAGCCGAAGTGGGGCGCCGCCTCAATGACCGCTGGACCGTGAAGATGACCCATAACTACCTCGACGCGACCAACGGTACGACGGGCGAACGCCTCAATTATCGGGCCAGACATACGACGACGCTGCAACTCTTATACGACGATCATAAAGAAAAGGGCTTCAGTGCCGTCCTCTGGGATCAGTTCAGCAACGACTACCGCTTTGACGGACAGGATTATACCTATAATACGCTGAACTTCTCCTTCCGCAAGAAACTGAGCGGCGGCTTTGCCGTCTACGGCGGCGTCGATGATATTTTTGACAAGAAAGTCGACGACATCTATGTCGACGGCCGGATGTGGCGGATCGGCGCTGAATGGAAGTGGTAAGGGGGCGTCGTGATGAAATCCTTGTTACGAAAATCATTGACCTTGTGGGCTTGGGCCCTCGTCCTGGCCGTACCCGGACTGACGAACGGGGCTCAAGGACCGGACATCGTCGAAACGGCGACGGGCCGCAGTCTGTCGGTCTCGGAGTTAGCCGATCAGGTGAAAGGGGCGGACGTCATCTTCTTTGGGGAATTTCATGACAATACCGCCATTCACGAACTGGAAGCAGCTCTCTTTGAGGCTCTCTATGAGCGAAAAGGCCGCAATCTGGCCCTTTCGTTGGAAATGGCTGAACAGGACAGCCAGCCCGTGCTGGATGCCTATCTGAAGGGAGAGGTCCCTGAAGAAACTTATTTAGCCCAGAGCCGGCCCTGGCCCAACTATAGGGAGGCCTATCGGCCCGCCGTTGAATTTGCCAAAACACATGACCTTTCTGTCGTCGCCGCCTCGATCCCGAGGCCGGCTGCGGCGGCGTATGCCCGGACGGGGACGTTGGACGCCATTCCGGCATCGTGGAAATCCTATGTGCCGGAGCCCCTTTACCCGAGCTCTCTGGCTTATGAACGAAAATTTACGAAGATCATGAAGGCCTTAAAAGGGCGGGCCATGCCGGTATCGGAAGAAACGATCCCCAAGCTGTTTTCGGCCCAATCTTTAAAGGACAATGCCATGGCCGAAAGGCTGGCCGCTTATAAAAAGAACCATCCCGCTCATCTGGTCTATCATCTGACCGGGGCCGTCCACAGCGGCGGTTATTTGGGCTCTGTCGAACAGCTCCACCGCCGGCAGCCGGACCTCGATATACAGGTCATTACCGCCGTTTTCGCGGAGTCGTCCGAGACAGGCGGTGTGCAGCCGGGAAGGCTGTACCAAGATGAAGGGGACTATATCGTCGTCGTACCTAACACAGAGGCGGGCGATGGGGGATGAAGCGCTTTTTATCCTGCTACCGCTCGTACGGCCGGCTCCTGGCCGTCGTCGTTATCGGCTCCGTCTTATCGGCCGTCTTGGAGACCCTCTTTCCCATGGTGGTCCGCCATATCCTCGACGTCGTCCTGCCGTCCGGGGATTTAGTGGCCCTGATTCGGTCAGCCCTCGGCCTTTTGGGGCTCTACGTCCTCTGTCTGCTCCTGACCTTTCTCGTCTATTACTGCGGCCGGAATATGGGAGCCCGCATTGAGCATGACCTTCGCTGTGACCTCTTTTCCCATGTGGAAGGGCTGAGTTTTTCCTTCTTCGACCGCGTCCATACGGGACGGCTCGTGTCGACGGTCATCAGCGATATTTCAGAGATCGGCGACCTCGTCTTTCAACTGCCCAACTTAGCCCTCGTCTGCACGATTACCATGGCCGGCAGTGCCTTCTTCATGTTCCGCCTCAATTGGCAGTTGGCCGGTCTGGTCCTCGTCGTTTTGGCCCTAAAGACGGCCGATACGATATGGCTCAACCGACGGATGAAGAAGACCTTTTTCCGCGCGCGGGAGAAAATGGGGAGCCTCAGTACGGTCTGTGCCGAAAGCTTCAGTGCCATCCGGGTCATTCAGGCCTTTGGCAGTGAAAACCGCCTCTTCCGCCATTTTGAAGGGGCCAGCCAAAAGCTGCGGCAGGCCCAGAAGCGGACCAATCTCCTGGAAGCCTATTTGATGAGTACCATCCTCTTTTTTACCAATGTAAACAACTTGGTCATCATTGCTGCCGGCAGTTATTTTATCATTCACGGAGCCATGGCCGTCGCCGATTTAGTCGTCTTTTTGATGTATCTCATGCTCTTTATCCGGCCTATCATGCAGCTCACCGTCCTGACGGAACGGTATCAGCGCAGTATGGCCGGATTTCGTCGTTATGCAGAATTGATGGACCAACAGGCTGAAATCGTCGACCGTCCCGGCGCCGTCGAGGCTGAGGGAATTGAAGGGCGTCTGGAATTTCGCCGCGTGTCCTTTTCTTATCCCGGCAGCGATACGATGATTTTGAAGGATTTTAACTTGACCGTCGCGCCGGGGGAAACGGTAGCCATCGTCGGTGCTACCGGCGTCGGAAAGAGCAGCCTTGCCAATCTGATCCTTCGTTTTTATGACGTTTCGGCCGGTTCCATCGTCCTCGACGGCCGGGATATCCGCGACTATACCCTGGCGTCGCTGCGGCAGGCCGTGGGCATCGTCCAGCAGGATGTCTTTCTCTTTGCCCGCTCGATTCGGGACAATATCGCCCTTGGCGATGAGACGGCACCCGATGAGGCCCTTCGGGAAGCGGCGAAAAAAGCCGATGCCGCCGCCTTTATCGAGGCCCTGCCCGAAGGCTATGACAGTTATGTCGGCGAACGGGGCGTCCTCTTGTCGGGCGGTCAAAAACAGCGATTGGCCATTGCCCGCATGTTCCTTAAGAACCCGCCGGTCCTGATCCTCGACGAGGCCACGTCGTCCCTCGATAACGAAACGGAACTGCGGATCCAGCAGGCTTTGACGGCCTTGTCGGCGAAGCGGACGACACTGATCATCGCCCACCGCTTGGCGACGATCCGCCAGGCCGACCGCATCGTGGTCCTGACCGGAGAGGGGATTGCCGAAGAAGGGTCCCATGAAGCGCTGATAGCGAAAAAAGGGGCTTATTATGACTTATACCGGGCTCAGTTTTCTTCAAAAGCCTAGAAAAAGGCGGTATTTTATCAGTCTTTGATCCATTTTTAAAGTAAATGTCTGAACGGATCCTTTTTGACCTCCTTGGAGTAGAAAGGGGAGGGGAAAATCTGTTACAATGACACTGCTTAAAGATGAGAATTAATTTCATAAAAGGGAGCGTGTGAAAGAATGGAAGCTTTTCAGTATGCCTTACAGTTGTTTCACAGCGGCGGTCTGGTCATGTATCCTCTCTTGCTGCTGTCTATTTTTACCCTGGCCATCGCCATCGAACGCTTTGGCTACTACCGGGTGAACCGTAAAGGCTCTAAGGAATTCTGTGCCGGCGTCAGTGAGGCGGCCGAGAGCCGGGAATGGGACCGGGCTGATGCCTACTGCCGGCAATTTCCGACGGCCATGAGCCGCATCGTCGCCAACGGCCTGAAATACGGCGGCGACGAAAATCGGATGAAGACGGCCTTTCATGAACAGATGCACGTCGAAGCCATCGGCTTCCAGCGGTATCTCGACTATCTCAGTGCCATCGTCACCATCGCTCCCCTGTTAGGGCTCTTGGGGACGGTTACGGGCATGATCAGTACCTTCAGCGTCCTCGATAACGGTGCCGGTGCCTCGGCCATCAGCGGCGGTGTCGGCGAGGCCTTAGTCGCTACGGCAACGGGCCTCTGCGTAGCCATCCTGGCCTTCTGCGTCTATACCTATTTCTCGCATCAGCTCGACACGATCGTCACCGATACGGAACGGGTCTGCCTCGACGTCATGCAGGCCCAAAAAGCAGGATAGGAGGCGAACGTCATGTTTTCTCACGTCAGAATGAAGAAGAAGCCCGTGTTCATGATCATCCCCATGATCGACATCATCTTCTTCCTCCTCGTATTTTTTATGATGAACAGCTTGCAGACCGTCGCCCAAAAAGCCCTTTCCGTCCAGCTTCCTCAGGCCCAGAGCGCTTCGGCTCCGGCTCAGATGCCCTTGATCGTCACCGTCGACAAGGACGGCCATATTACCCTCGACAATAAGCCGGTCAGTATCGACGAAGCGTCGACTTTGATGAAGAAGCACATGGCCGATAATGCCAATGCCGCCGTCGTCCTCCAGGCCGATAAGGGCACGGCTCACGGCCAGGTCGTAGCCGTTATGGACATGTTGAAATCTGCCGGCGTCAAGCGGCTGGCCATTGCGGCCAAGCAGAAAGGGTGAGGTCCATGGACAGCCGTATTTCTTGGAAAAAGGCTTATGGCGGATCCCTGGTCATCCACGCCCTGGTCTTCGGCCTGTTCATGTGCTTTTTAGCCAGCTCCGTCGCTCACCATGAAGAAGAAAAAATGTACGTCATCGACCTCGATGCGTCGGAACTGACAGGCGCCGGGAGCGGTCATGCCGGCGGTGGCGGCGGAGCGGCCGATCTCTTCCCCGATAAGTTGTCCGACGCGGCCGTGGCCGAGCGAAGGGCTCAGGTCGAACAGGCTTCGTCAGCCTTGGCAGCTCCATCGGCCATATCGCCGGTAGAAAGCGCAGCGGCCAATCCCTCTCCGACAAATTCTGCTTCGTCTGATGGAGGCAGCTCTGCGGCAGGCGGGGAAGGAAGCGGCAGCGGCAGCGGCTCGGGAAGCGGCGAAGGCAGCGGGTCCGGCTCGGGCTACGGTTCTGGTTCGGGCAGCGGCAGCGGCGACGGCATCGGTGACGGAGAAGGCTACGGCGAAGGAAGCGGCAGTGGTCAGGGCAGCGGCGACAGCGGCAGTGACGGTACGGGTACCGGCGCCTTTGATACCGACGGCTTTTGGTCCGCCGTCAATGCCAATAAAACCTATCCTCCCATGGCTGTGAAGCGCGGCCTGACCGGGACGGTCTACGTGACGGTCACCCTCGACGGCAGCGGTAACTGCATCGGCGTTTCGGCCAGCGGCGACGGGCTGCTGGCTAAAGCGGCGATGAAGGCCGTCTACGCCGCCTGCCCTTATCCCAATCCGACCGGGGGCGACATCACCGTCAATGTCCCCGTTACTTTTGAATTACAGTGAGGAGAAGCATTATGAAAATAATCGTACTTTACTCATCCCGCACGGGAAATACGAAAAAAGTGGCTGAGGCTATTGCCAGTGCCCTGCCGGCCGGGACGCCGTGCCTGCCGGCAGCGAAAGCACCGTCCGACATCGAAACCTACGATCTGGTCTTTATGGGCTACTGGGTAGACCGGGGGACGGCCAATGCCGAAGCCAGGACCTTCCTCGAAGGACTGCACCATCCGAAGGTCGCCCTCTTTGCAACCCTCGGCGCAGATCCCCGGTCGGAACACGCGCAAAAGAGCCTCGACGAAGGTGCACGGCTCCTGCCCGAAGGGACGGACGTCGTCGGGACCTTCATCTGCCAGGGCGCAGTGGATCCGAAAATCATTGAAATGATGTATAAAAAATTTCATGCCGGCCATCCCCACGGGCGGACGCCGGAACGGGATGCCCGCCATGCCGAAGCGGCCAAGCACCCCGATGAAGACGACTTGCAGCGAGCCTTTGATTTTGCTGCCGATATCCTGCACTGGCTGGAAGGAGGCGGGCAATGAGCTTACAGGCTTATTACGACAGTCTGTCGCCGGAAGAGCAGGCCCTGCAGTTTGGCCTCTCCGGCGGCGATCCCTTAGGGCACGCCTTCCCGAGAAAGCGCGTCGTCCACGCCGGATTGAGCGGAAAGATCATCGCTCCGGCCGAGTCGCAGCAGATCTGGCAGGACGTGATGAGCCGTCGGCCTGCCGGGCGGGACGTCCAAACGGCATACATCCACATTCCGTTTTGCAAAACAAAATGCTTGTATTGCGGTTTCTTTCAAAACGGAACCGAGCAGGAGGCCGAAGACGAATACGTTCGCTGTCTCGTCGACGAACTGGAACAATCTGCCGACAGCCCCCGCCTGCGGGACGGTTTGATCCATGCCGTCTTCATCGGCGGCGGCACGCCGACATCGCTGTCGCCGGCTAATGCCGACTTGCTTTTGAAAACGATTCGCCGCTGCCTGCCCTTGGCCAATGACTACGAACTGACCTTGGAAGGGCGGATCCACGACGTCGTCCCGGAAAAGATGGATATTTGGTTTGAAAACGGCGTCAACCGCGTGTCTCTCGGCGTCCAGTCCTTTGATACGGCTGTCCGCCGCTCCGTCGGCCGCCTCGACGACGAGGAGACCGTCCTTCGCCGACTCGATGACGTAAGGGCTTATAACCAGGCGGTCATCGTCATCGATCTGATGTATGGCCTGCCCGGTCAGACCATGGATGTCTGGCGCCGCGATATGCGCCTTTTGACGGAATGTGCCGCCGACGGGGCCGACTTATATCAGCTCAACGTCTTCGACGGCAGCGACTTGAATAAAGCTATTTCCGAAGGTCGATTGGAACGGGCGGCCGAAACGTCCGTCCAAGCGCAGATGTTCCACGAGGCGAAAGTCTATTTGGAACAACGGGCTTATCGGCGCCTTAATATCTGCCACTGGAGCCGGACCAACCGGGAGCGCAGCCTGTATAACGTGCTGGCCCGGTCGGGGGCCGCCATGTTTCCCTTCGGCAGCGGCGCCGGCGGTCACGTCGACGGCTACGAAACGATGCTTCACCGGGCCATTTCGCCGTATCAAATGTTTGTCCGCCAGGGGCAGAAGCCCTTCATGGCCCTCATGAAACAGTCGCCCCTGCGGCCGCTGATCGACTTCGTCCAGGTCCAAATGGAACAGGGCTATCTCGATTTGAACGGTCTCATCGCCAAGGACCGCCGCTTAGGCGATTTGAAGTGGCTTTACGACCTTTGGCAGGCGCGGGGACTGGTGACCGACAACGGCACCCTCTATATGCTCACCGAAGCCGGGCAGTTCTGGCAGGTCAACCTGACCCAGACGACGCTGGAATGCATGCAGTATCTCCTGACAGGAGAATCGGTCATGAACTTAGCTGCCGTCGCTGCTCAAGATTCAGCCAAGTCCGAGGCCATGGCGGCGGCGATGAAAAAAATGAAAGAGAAGGGCGTTCAGCCCGGCATGGAAGCCATGAAAAAGATGGCAGAAGCGATGCAGCATCTTTCACCGGAAGAACTGAGCGCTGTCATGAAGCGCATGGGTTCTATGTAACTCCCCTATAGATGGGCCGGCCCTTCACCGGTCCGAAGCGACTGCTGCCCGGAGCCACTCCCTTGCTTCGGGCGGCAGTTTTTACTTGTATTTGACAAGGTTTACGGCTATCCATTAAAATTATAATGAGAGTCAATATTATTTATAAAGGAGGCTCTAATGAATACGCTCTATCTCTATGAGGATGAGGCAACCAGAAAAATAGCCCTTATGGTCAGCCGAATGGTCGGCATGGGGGCCTGCGCGTTTTATGAATCGCCTCCGTCGTGGCAGCGTTACGGCCGGGTTGTCTTGGTCATGGGGGAAAGGGGAGACATGCTCTCGTCCCTTCCCGAATGGCGGGAGCCCCTTTCAGGGAAAGCCTTGGTTCTTTTGCTTACGGCCAAGACTGAAATCAGAGAAGGCCCGGCGGCTGTCGAAGAGGGACTGGGACGGTCTTTAGCGGCGTCCTTTTTCGTTTCTAGTGAAAATTTTCTCGAAGACACGATGGAAACGGCTCGGCGCCTCAAGGCCCTGTGGCCGGCGCCTTTTGCCGATGAAGAGGCTGTGCAGGCCATGGAAGATTTTCTGGCCCAGCATAATACGGGTGTTCTGACGACTGGAAGCAACGGCACCTTGCGGGCTACGCCCATCGAGTACGTTTTCGTCGGGCAAAAGCTCTATTTCTTCAGTGAAGGCGGAGAAAAATTCATTCATCTCTACCGAAATCCCCGGGCGGCCTTTGCCGTCTTCGATGCTTTTACCGATACGGACCACTTGGGAGGCCTTCAAATCGAAGGCTCCGTACGCCTGTTAGAACCCGCTGACCCGGCCTATCAAGCTGCGGCGGCCGCCAAGGGGATTTCCGAAAAACGGCTGGCAGCCATGGCCGTCGTTCTCCACGGCATCGAATTGACGCCGCAGCGGATGACCTTTGTCTGGTCCGGCTTTGCCAAACGGAAGCAGCCTTTACGCCAGACTCGGTGCATACTTTAAGGAGGTTATCATGGATTATACGACGACGATCAAGATGGTTCGCCACGACGGACCGCTGACGGTCCTGTCTCTAGAAAATGAAACGGGGACGGCCGAAATGAACAACTGGGAAGTCTACCCCGGCATTACCCTCAGCTATCTCGAAGCCCATATGGAAGAATTTTCCTGCTATGCGCCCCTGCGGCCCGACGTCTTTGCCATCAATCACTGCGAAGAAGGCCGCATCGAATGCCGATTTAAAAACGGAGAATACCTGTACATGGGCAAGGGCGACATGTCCGTCGGCCGCCGCAGCTGCAGCGATTACTGCCATATGGCTTATTTCCCGTCATCCCACTATCATGGCTTGTCGGTCCTGGTCGATGAAAAACGGGCTCAATCCGTCGTGGACCGCCTGCTGGAACAGGAGAGCTTCTCTTTGATGTCCCTGTGTGACCGCTTTTGCAGCGATTCCGATTTCGGCATCATCGTTCAGGAAAACGAGGCCATGAAGCATCTGTTTTATGAACTCTACCACGTGCCGCCGGCCATCCGCCATCGATATTTCCGCCTGAAGATTTTAGAAATTTTTCTCTTCCTCAGTACCTTTGAAGGCAAGATGCGCCTGGACCGCCCGTACCTGACGCGGCGCCAAGTCGAAACCGTGAAGGCGGTCCACCAGGAATTGGTGGCTGATCTGAGCTGCCACTGCACGATCGAAGCGATGGCCGAACGCTACAACATGGCGCCGACGTCGCTGAAGCGCTGCTTCAAGGATGTCTACGGGACGACGATGTATCAGTACCAGAAAGAACTGCGTATGGCTAAAGCCATGGAACTCTTGGTGAAGACTGAAAAGAGCGTCCTCGAAGTCGCCAACTGCGTGGGCTATGAAAACAGCAGTAAATTTGCCGTGGCCTTCAAAAAGACGGCCGGCTGCCTGCCTCGGGAATACCGCAAGCAGCAGGCCTTTTCGGACCGATTGGAGGCCTGAGGTCACAGGCCGGTGAAAGCGCTCAATCAGGCGGAGGAAGACCTTGATTTGTGAAAAAAATGTCGTAATGGAGTGCTTTTTGGCTGAATGGAGTAGAATGTGACTACGAGATATGGTACCCTTTTAAACGAGAAACATTTTCAAAATAACTAATGAAAGAGGGGACTTATCAAACGATGAGGCATAAAAGCGCTGCTTATGTAACTTGGGGCATACTGATGGCCCTGTCCCTGCCGGCCTATGCGGCAGATGTGCAGGATACGGAACAAGGAGTGACGACGAAGAATGTCGTCGTTACGGCGACCAGGACGGAAGCGGAGGTCAAGACCGTGCCGCAGACCGTCGAAGTCATTACCGCCGAGGACATTGAAAAATTAGGCGCCACCGACGTCTATTCGGCCCTGCGGTTGGCCGATAATATACAGATCATGAATACCAGCACCGGCTTCGGTCACCGCATTTCCATGCGCGGCATGGCCAGCAACAGTGCCCTTATCCTGATCAACGGCCAGCGGACGGCCATTGAAGATACGTCGACGACACAGAACCTGTTGGCCCTCGACCGACTGAACGTCCATACCATCGAGCGTATCGAAATCGTCCGCGGTGCCGCCTCGGCCCAGTACGGTTCCGATGCCCTGTCCGGCGTCATCAACATCATTACCAAGAAGTCGTCCGGCGAACCGTCGGTTACCATGGGCGTTGCCACGGGGACGACCAACATATCCAATTACTACCACATCGATTTAGGGAAGCAGGGCAAGTTCAGCGGTACCTTCGATATGAATTTTTCCAAGGACCGCCAGTGGACGGAACACCAAGTATCGGGCCTTCCGGTCAAGAACCTCGAAGGGCCGAAGCAGAGCTACAATTTCAGCGGTACCTATGAACTCGGCGAAAATAAGAACCTCAACCTCGACCTCGGTTACTATAAAGATAAGCTGACCGGCGACTGGAGCCATAAAGAATATAACCTCGGCGCCTGGGGCGGCATCGTTCGCCTGGCCGACGCCAAGCTGGAAACGGAACGGCGCGACGCCAGCCTGAGCCTGACCGGTAAGACCGAGAACGACGACTATATGATCCGCACCTTCTACAGCAAGCTGAATAAATTCCGCTTCCTGCCCTATACGGCCTTGGCCAAAGAATACGGAGAAACGAATAACTACAGCATCTGGGGCATTGAAGGCAAGAACAGCCATAAGATCAACGGCGACCATACCCTGACGTACGGCACGGAATACAATCGCTACAGCGTCGACGGCGTCAACTTCGGAAGCGACGGAAGCGACGGCAAGGACGTCAGCACTTACGCCGCCTACATCCAGGACGAATGGCTCATCGGCGACAAATGGGTCATCATCCCGGCCGTCCGCTACGACCATCACAGCCAGTTTGGCAGCAAGACGACGCCCCACATCGGGGCGACGTACTTCCTCAACGACAACAACCGCTTCAAGGTCAATTGGGGCGAAGGCTACAAGGCGCCGAGCGTCAGCGAACTCTACATGGACTATACCCACATGGGGGTCCTGACCTTGGGCAATCCCGACCTGAAGCCCGAAGAATCGAAGAATTGGGACATCAGCTATGAAGGGGAATGGGGCAAGACCTTCGGCAAACTGACCTACTTCCACAACGATATTGAAAACATGATATCGACGCATACCGTCGGCAGTGGTCGCCGCGGCTGGAGCCAGTATTACAACATCGACGGCACGACCAAGACCCACGGCGTCGAATTGACCTTAGGCCGCAAACTGTCCGACCGCTGGGATACGAAGGTGACCAGCAACTGGACGTCGGCCGGCAATAAATCGGCATCGGCAGAAGCATCGGCCCACGGCGTCGACGGCATTGCCGACAACATCACGACCTGGCAGCTTACCTACGACGACCATAAGAAAACGGGCTGGAATGCCACGATTTGGGAACAGTGGGTCCATAATTACTACGAAAGCGACACCCATAAAGCCTACAACTATCAAACCTTCAACTTCGTCATCAACCGTAAATTCAATGAAAAGACCCGCCTTTTCGCCGGCATCGACAACGTCTTCAATAAAAAGATCGACGCCATCTACCTCGACGGACGCATTTGGCGGACGGGCATTGAAATTACCTTCTAATACACCTGCTTCTTCCTCGTAAGTACCGGTCAGCCAATCCCTTTTTCCATATAGCCATGTTCCGGACGAATGCCGTTCGGGCATGGCTTTTTTTGGAGTTAACGCGACTATTCGTTTGACAATAAAAGTCGGAAAACGTATACTAAAGAAAAGTCAAAGTACTACTGACCTTTGGAAAACGTCAGAGTACCGAAATCCCCGTAAGGGGACTGAAACCTAGGACTACCATGAAAATTGAAAAATTGCCGTTCCTCGTCAGAGTACCAAAATCCCCGTAAGGGGACTGAAACATGCCCCCGAACAACTCCAGAATCTTAAGCATTAACGTCGCATTACCAAAATCCCCGTAAGGGGACTGAAACACGTCGATAATGGCGTTGTGTGGGCAGTTAGCTCACGGGTCGTAGTACCCGTAAGGGGACTGAAACGAGACCATGACAAGACGGCTGCGCATATTCAGAACAAGGTCAGAGTACCAAAATCCCCGGATTTAACTAGACTCCTTTTAGGAAAAGGAGTTTGTGCCATCGGGGGACTGAAACAGGATTGTCTTGATATTCCGCGGCTTTCCGGGTTTATCAGTAAGAGTACCAAATCCCCGTAAGGGGACTGAAACTCCGGCAACGGCGCATAAGTGGCAGAAATCGTCATCGTCAGAGTACTAAAATCCCCGTAAGGGGACTGAAACTTTACAAACCACGCAACTTCTTCGACGGCTTTATCGGATAAGCCAGAGTACCAAAATCCCCGTAAGGGGACTGAAACGTTCAGTTGACCAAGACATGCGATCTGTGTTGTTGGCAGTCGCATTACCAAAATCCCCAGGTCTAAATTGACTCCTTTTAGAAAAAGGAGTTTGTGCCATAGGGGGACTGAAACAAGCTTTCGCCGAACAAGTTTGACCAGCTCAACCGTCGCATTACTAAAATCTCCAGATTTAATTGGACTCCTTTTAGAAAAAGGAGGTAATGCTATAGGGGGACTGAAAACTGAATCTTGCATGAGAAAAGCCGATATAGGGCATCTTTTAGGGATGTCTTGTATCGGCTTTTGTTAGGTTGTTTTATTCTGTTTGTAAGAATACTTTTGGAATGATAACTTACTTGTCTTCTAAAAACTCTAACTTTGTCTCCAAAGATATTGATCCTCATGGAAAAGACATAGCTGCTTTCGTATAAAAACGTAAAACGACCTTTAAAGGCAAATAAGATCATCGTTTGACTCTGAATAAACAGGATGTTCTGTGACTTTGTCATAGGATATCCTGTTTTCATCCTATTGTTACTGACGGATGAGTGATGATACGGACTCCTGTCGGTGTTTCTTTTCTAAAGGATGGAATGATGATATACTATTTATTATGCAGGATAATCGTTAATAATAAGGAATATTACGATGATAACGGCACTTTATTGAGATTAGAATCAAACGTTTGACTATTGAACGAATATATAGTAAGGAGTATACTTCAATGAATAAACAACAGCTGGCTGCGAAAATATGGGAATCTGCAAACCGTATGCGGTCGAAAATCGAACCTAATGAATATAAAGACTATATCCTTGGCTTTATCTTTTATAAATATTTGTCTGATAAGGAAGAGCAGTGGCTTCTGTCCCAAGAATATACGAAGGAAGATATTATAAATTATGTAAATGAAGAGGATTTCGAAACGGTTCGTACTGTTCAGAAAAATCTCGGGTACTTTATCTCCTATAAAGATCTCTTTTCAACTTGGATTCACTTAGGTTCTGATTTTTCTGTAGACAATGTGCGTACCGCATTATCTTCCTTTACTCGTCTCATTTCTCCTTCTCATAAAAAAGTATTTGAAGGGATTTTTAATACCCTCGAGACGGGACTTTCCAAGCTGGGTGAAAACACTAAGTCCCAAACCAAATCTGTTCGTGATCTGGCGCATCTCATTGATGAAATCCCTATGCAGAAAAAACAGGATTATGATGTATTGGGCTTCATTTATGAATATTTGATCTCAAACTTTGCCGCCAATGCCGGAAAGAAGGCAGGGGAATTTTATACACCCCATGAAGTTTCTCTCCTCATGTCTGAAATTGTGGCCAATCAACTGAGAGGCAGAGAAAACATCAAGATTTATGATCCGACGAGTGGCTCCGGCAGTCTTCTTATCAACATAGGCCAGACGACGGCAAAATATATGGAAGATAAAAATCGTATTCGCTATTATGCACAGGAACTAAAGTCCAATACTTACAATCTGACCCGGATGAATCTTGTTATGCGCGGTATCTTGCCGGATAATATCGTGACTCGCAATGGAGATACCCTGGAAGATGACTGGCCGTATTTTGAAGACTCCGATCCGGTCGGGACGTATGATCCACTCTATGTGGATGCTGTCGTTTCTAATCCGCCCTATTCTCAACGCTGGGATTCGTCTGGAAGAGAAAATGATTTACGCTATTCCAGGTACGGCTTTGCGCCTAAGTCTAAAGCTGATTATGCATTTTTACTGCATGATCTCTATCACTTGCGGCCTGATGGTATTATGGCAATCGTCTTGCCTCATGGGGTTCTGTTCCGTGGCGGTGAAGAAGGACAAATTCGTAAGAACCTTATTGAACAGAATAATATTGATGCGATTATCGGACTTCCGGCGAATATCTTTTTCGGTACAGGGATTCCAACCATTATTATGATATTGCGGCAAAAAAGAGAAAATACAGATGTCCTTGTAATCGACGCCTCTAAGGGATTTACAAAGGAGGGAAAAAATAATAGATTGAGGCCTTCTGATATTCGCCGTGTCGTGGATACAGTGAAAGGACGGCTGAGTATAGAAAAATATTCCCGCTTGGTCAGCCGTGATGAAATTAGGGCCAATGACTATAATTTGAATATTCCGCGTTACGTGGATTCTTCGGAAGAGACGGGAAGTTATGATATTTACGCTTCCATGTTTGGCGGGATTCCTGTGAGTGAACTTGCTGTCCTAGATTCTTATTGGGAGGTTTTTCCATCTCTTAAAGAAAATCTCTTTACCGGCGATGATGAATATGTTTCTGTGAAGAATGAGGACATTAAAACAACGATTCGGAATAATCTTGATGTTCAGAATTTTCTGGGACGTTTTCACAGTCGATTTGCTGATTTCGGGGAATATTTGGATAAAAATCTGATTGATCAGTCTTTGTCGCTCTCTATCCCTAAAATGGAGGAACAAATTGCTTCAGATCTTTTTGATCATTTTTCGGGTATTCCGATTTTAGACCCTTACCAGGCGTATGAAAGTTTTGAAGAAAAGTATAGCATCATCTCTGGAGACTTAGAGCTCGTTCAGTCAGAAGGAATAGATACTTTTAAAAAAGTTGATCCCAACATGGTTGTAAAGAAACAAAAAGGGAAAGAAGTTGAGGTTCAAGAGGGGTGGAAAGGGCATGCATTTGAATTCGAGTTGGTCCAAGAATTTTACCTTTCTGAGCAATTGAATGCATTGTCGAAAAAACGCGATGAGCTCGCTGAAATTCCCCATGCTTATGAAGAACTGATTGAGACTTTGAGTGAAGACGATAAAAACACTATTAGCGATGCTTTGAATGAATCAAATGATGAGTTTGTATTCAAGAATATAAAAGGTGTCATAAAAGTACTCAAGGAAGATGAAGCGGACAACAAGGTATTGATTCAAATTCTTAAGAGTGCTCAAAGTTTGAATGACAAGGAAAAAAGTCTAAAAAAACAAATCAAAGAAGAAGAAACTTCGTTGCATCTTTTGACAAAAGAGACGATTGAAAACTTTTCTGATGAAGATGTACGGCAGCTTCTTCATAAAAAATGGGTTACCCCGATTGTAAATAACATCGCCGCTCTTGCTGATGCCATGATTGACGATTTTACGAAACGAGTGGAATTACTGGCACAAAAATATTCTGTCACTATGAAGGATATTGAAGACGATATTAGACGTACGGAGAAATTACTATCTTCTATGCTATCGGATCTGACCGGGTCTGATGCCGATATGGCGGGAATCCGAGAATTACAAAAATTGATAGGTGGTGAAACTGATGAATAAGACGAAAAAACCACGCATTCGCTTTAAAGGCTTCACTGATGATTGGGAACAGCGTAAGTTAGGAGACATTGCCACATTTATAAACGGGAGAGCGTATTCTCAAACTGAATTATTAGATGAAGGAAAATATAGAGTTTTGCGTGTAGGGAATTTCTATACAAATGACTCGTGGTACTATTCTAATATTGAACTTCCAGAAAGATATTATGCAAATGACGGAGATTTATTATATACATGGTCTGCTACTTTTGGCCCTCATATTTGGCACGGGGAAAAAGTCATTTATCATTACCATATTTGGAAAATTGAGTTAGCTAATACTGGTAAGAAACATTTTATGGTTCAATTACTTGATAGGGATAAAGAGGCGTTATTGGCAGGGCATAATGGCTCAACAATGATTCATATTACAAAGTCAGGGATGGAGCAAAAACATGTAATGATTCCAGTCGATGCCACGGAACAAGATAAAATAGGTGTGTTTTTCACGTATTTAGATAAAACCATTACCCTTCATCAACGAAAGCTGAATTTATGGAAATTTTGTAAGAATAGGAGTAAAGTTATGGATGATTTTGATAAAGAAGTAGATTTTGAAGCGGCCTTGATTACTGCATTGCAGCGTTACGGTTGGGGACAGGATGTCATTAAGTATCCGACAGAAAAAGAATTGATTCAAAACTGGGCGAATATTCTTTTTGAAAACAATCGGAGTATCGACCGCTTGGGTGATTTTCCTCTTGTTCAAGAAGAAATCGATGATCTTCTGGAACAAATCAATCGTCTTCGGACTCCTTTGGCTTTAAACGGCTTCATCAATGGGAAAACTGTATCCATAACTCGAAAAAACCCTAAAGATACCTTGCACTATGGCAAAGAAGTAAGCTTGAAAATCTATGACCGCATGGAAATTGCCGCCGGACAAAGTCGCTACCAGATCGTTCAACAACCTCGATTTGCCCGTCACGAAAAAGTATTGCAAGACCGACGCGGTGACTTGATGTTACTGATTAACGGCATGCCTGTTTTTCATATCGAACTGAAGAAGTCCGGTGTTCCCGTAATTGAAGCGGCCAATCAAATTGAAAAATACGCTCATGAAGGGCTTTTTACTGGCTTTTTCTCTCTTATCCAGATTTTTGTGGCAATGAATCCGACCGAGACTTTGTATTTTTCGAATCCGGGCCCCGATGGACGGTTCAATCCAGATTTTTATTTCCACTGCGCAGATTTGAATAATGATCCTATCAACGATTGGAAGCGTGTTGCCGAGCTGCTTTTGTCAATTCCCATGGCTCATCAGTTAGTCGGGTTCTATACCGTTGCAGATGATGCTGACGGGGTTTTGAAAGTCATGCGGAGCTACCAATATTATGCTGCCAATAGGATTTCTGACCGTGTGGCTAAACATGACTGGGAAGAAGGAAATCAGCTTGGGGGTTATATTTGGCATACAACGGGATCTGGCAAGACGATGACTTCCTTTAAATCAGCTCAGCTTATCGCAGCTTCGAAAGATGCGGATAAAGTCGTATTCTTGATGGATCGGATTGAACTTGGTACACAGTCGCTCAAGGAATATCGGGCTTTTGCCGATAATGCCGATGACGTGCAGGAAACAGAAGATACGGTCACTCTGATAAGCAAGATGAAAAGCAATGATCCTAAAAATACCTTGATTGTTTCTTCCATTCAGAAGATGAGCAATATCAAAGACGATGCAGAAGTTAGCATGAAGGCAAAAGACCTTGAGGCCATGAAATCTAAACGTCTCGTATTTATTATTGATGAATGTCATCGTTCTACCTTTGGCGAAATGCTTTCCACTATTAAGGCGACATTCCCCCATGCGCTCTTTTTCGGATTTACGGGAACGCCTGTATTCCGTGAAAATGAAAAAGTTATGACGACGACGGCTGATATTTTTGGTGATGAATTGCATCGCTATAGTATTGCAGATGGTATTCGTGATAAAAATGTTCTCGGCTTCGACCCCACGATGGTAATGGTCTATAAAGACAACGAGTTGCGAAAGAAAGTTGCCTTGCAGGAATCCGGGGCAAGTTCTGAGGAAGAGGCTGTAACGAATCCAAGTATGAGCAAGAAGTACTATCATTTCATGTCGCCATCTGAAGTGCCCATGGCAGGACAACGCCAGGAGGACGGAAAATACCTGAAGGGGATAGAAGACTATGTAGGAGATGAAGCCTGGCAGACCGATGAATATGAATGGGCGATAGTCGATAATATCGCCGAAAACTGGTTGACCCTGTCAAGAAATCATAAATTTCATGCTTTATTTGCTACCAGCAGCATTCCGGAAGCTGTCCGTTACTATCGTAAATTCAGGGAAAAATATCCCAAACTGAAAGTAACCGGGCTTTTTGATCCGACGATTGATAATCAAGGTGGAAAACGTTCGCTTGATAAAGAAGACGGACTAAAAGCGATGCTCGAAGATTATAATAAAACCTTCGGCCAGTGCTTCGATATCGGCGGATACGCTAAGTTTAAAAAAGATGTATCGGCAAGATTGGCCCACAAGAAGCCCTATGAACGAGTCGAACCTGAAATGCAGTTGGACTTGCTGATTGTCGTCAATCAAATGCTGACCGGCTTCGATTCTAAGTGGATTAACGTCCTTTATTTGGATAAGGTTTTGGTTTATCAGAATTTAATCCAGGCATTTTCGCGTACTAACCGGCTTTTTAACATCAATGAAAAACCGTTTGGTTCCATTCGTTATTACCGAATGCCTCATACGATGAAGCGGAATATTGAAGACGCTGTGCAGCTCTATTCCGGCGATCGTCCCCAAGGTCTTTTTGCGGACCATCTGCCTGATAATGTTCGCCATATGAATGTAACTTTTGCCGATATGGTAGATATTTTTAAAAATGCCGATGTCCCGGCTATGGATAGATTACCGGAAGATCTTCCTTCAAAAGCAAAATTTGCCAAACTTTTCCGTGAATTTTCTACCTATTTGCAGGCGGCAAGAATTCAGGGCTTTACTTGGGATAAGACTGAATATTCTTCTATCATTGATGCAGAAGATACGAGCAAGGAAGAAATCATTCATCTGCTGCCGACGGAAGAACAGTATAATATCCTCCTTCAGCGGTACAAAGAATTGCGCAAACCTGATGATGGAAATAGAGGGGATGATGATGACATTACCTTCCCCATCGATCCTTATCTCACCGAACAGAACACGGGGGTTATTGACAACGACTATATGAACTCTCGTTTTGAAAAGTGGAGAAAACAACTGAGCGATCCCAATGCGGATCCGGCTGCTGTAGAAGCGACGCTGACGGAACTCCACAAATCGTTTGCCTTCCTCTCACAGGAAGAACAAAAGTATGCTAACCTCTTTCTTCACGATGTACAGACCGGGGATGTTTGCTTTACGGAAGGCAAGACTTTCAGAGATTATATTGTAGAGTACGCTAGCAATGCAAAGAGACGGCAAGAACGGAGACTTTCTGACTCCCTTGGCTGTTCTGAGGAGCTCCTGCAAAAAATGATGGATGCTCATGTAACAAAAGATAATTTGAATGAATACGGGCGGTTTGATGAATTGAAAGCGACGGTAGTAAGAGAAAAGGCCCAAAAGTATTTCACGAAAGTCGATGGGAAAAGCTTACCTCCATTCCGCGTGAATAACCGCGTGGATGAACTGCTCACTAAGTTTATCCTCGAAGGCGGGATTGACATTCCGGATCCGGATGAAGAAGAAAAATCGTAAATAATTAATGGCCTCCAATCCTTCATCGGCGTAGGGAGGAGGCACTTATGGCAATTGAAAACAGATCAACGGATTATTTGAAGGATTATTACCGAAACTGGATTGCTGTGTATAAGGAAGGCGCTATTCGCAGTGTGACCCTTTCTAAGTACCGTATGAGCCTTTCTTGGCTGGAGCGTCTGGCTCCGAATCTTAGACTTTGCGATGTGACGCGGGTGGCCTATCAGCAAATCATTAACGAATATGCCAAGGAACATGAACGTCAGACAACCATGGATTTTCATCATCAGTTAAAAGGGTCAATCCTTGATGCTGTTGATGAAGGTCTTATCCCTCGCGATCCGACCAGAAAAGTTATTATCAAAGGAAAAGCCCAGTCCCAAAAGAAAATCAAATATTTGAATCAGTTTGAACTTCATACGTTATTGAAAAGCCTGAATCTCGGGAATGAGGTTAATTGGGACTGGTTTATCCTTTTGGTTGCCAAGACGGGAATGCGTTTTTCAGAAGCCCTTGCAATCACTCCGGCTGACTTTGACTTTGCCCATCAGACACTTTCTGTCAGCAAAACATGGGATTATAAAAATGGGGGAGGTTTTTCGCCGACAAAGAATAAGTCTTCTGTCCGAAAAATTCAAATTGATTGGCAAGTAATTATGCAATTTGCTTTTCTTGTTAAAGATATGCCGCCGGATAAACCGATTTTTATCACCAAGAAAAAGGTATATAATTCTACTGTAAATGATATCCTGGAACGTTGCTGTAAGAAACTTGAAATTCCTGTAATTTCTGTTCATGGACTTCGTCATACCCATGCATCTATTCTGCTTTTTGCCGGGGTTTCCATTGCAAGTGTGGCACGGCGGCTTGGGCATGCCAGTATGACGACTACACAGAAAACATATCTGCATATTATACAGGAACTTGAAAATCAGGATATAGATCTTATTATGCGATCATTGTCTAATCTTATGTAACTAGTAAATGAGACTGCGCCGATGGAGGATTTTATACAAAAATCGACAGGCGGTTCAGTTTTTATTTAGCATTGTATATAGTAGCAAGAATTAATGATATTAGTGATATCAAGAGCTCTTTCAACAGATTCATCAGCGTTGCTGAGCTTTATTAATTATGTCGGCCTAATATACCGGTTTATTGATTTGTTTATGTATAACCCGTATAATGTTTTTAGCGATAGCCATGCGCTGTTTTAAAGGATTTTTACGGAATTCTTTATGACGTTCTTAAGGTATTTCATGTATATGACTTTTATATACTGACGATAATAAATGATATGGAATGATAATTTACACTAAAAGGTGTACAAGAATTCATAGGTGCAGGTCCCGAAATTATCGACATCTGCAGGAAAACTATTTTTTATAAGTTTGTGTATTAACCTTATGAAATCCTCCGGATATGGCTATTCATGTATATTGGCTTCTTGTAGTGAGAATTTTATTTTTGAAATTAACGAAATGCTCGAACAGAAGAGGATAAATCCTTAGGCAGCGATTCTGCAATTTCATACTCTAGTTATTCATAGAAGCAAATCAGTCTAAGCAACATAATTCAAGGAGTGATTGTTCAATGCGCGGCCTAAAAATATATTTAGCGGATGGTACTTATGAGGGTACCGTTACGATGAGCAGCGATTCATCGAAAATATCCGTAATTAAAGTCAAAAAAGAAAATATAAAGGACTATGAAAATGAATTAAATGGGCCGGGTATTTATTTGCTCCTTGTTGCATCCGATGCGGTGTATGTTGGACAGACGGGATTGGATACGATTCAAAGAAGAATTTTGAATACGCATTCAGGCGACATCGATTCATCGTGGCATACTGTTTTAGGATTTAAATTTACAGATTTTAATATCAGTAGTAATGAGCTGCAATTTATTGAAAATGCCATGTGTGAATATGCACATAATCACTTTAAAAAGTGCTTGACTACGAGTCCTACAAAGATGAATTGTACGAGGGCGTTTAGGAAACGACATTATCATCTTAACGGGGGACAGATACATACTTGCGAAAATTATATTCAAGATATCGAATTTTATCTGGATGTATTTCCTAATGGGATTTTCGGCTATACGCACAGTAAATCAGATATAGAAATTCTTCATCTTGCGGGAAGACAAGTCGCGGCAACGGCTTACATTGCAGGGAATCGCTTTGTCGTGTGCAAGGGTTCCGGGTTCAGTGCGGTAGAACGCCCGTCGTGCCCTAATTCTATCCATAACCGTCGAAGAATGCTGATCACTGAGAACAAAATTAAAAACGGATGCTTCGTCGAGGATGTAGCCTTCGACAGCCCTTCTACTGCGGCCGCCTGTGTCGTCGGAGGGAGTGCGAATGGCCGAATTATGTGGCTGTATCCGGATGGTCAGAGCATTAGGGACAAAGATAGGCAATGAATCTTGGGGCAGGTACGATTGGGGACAGATGATATTTTTTAGTGCAGGCGTGATAGTGATGAGAGGGGCAGTGAAACTATCTATGTTGAAGCCTCCTCGGCGTGAAAGTTGAAATAATGGTTAGAATTAAGACCTTCAGATATTGCAGGCCAGTCTGTGGGTAATGTCTGAAGGTGTATTTACTCTACGATTGACCTCTAAAATAAAAATAATCAAAAGGACTTGCCAAGACATCGAGGATGCGTTATAATAATAAAGTCGCATGACAAATTCATATTGAGGGCGGTTAGCTCAGTTGGTTAGAGTATCTCGTTGACATCGAGGGGGTCGATGGTTCGAATCCATTACCGCCCACCAAAGCAAACATATCCGAATGTGGCAGGAATGCCGGTTCGGATATGTTTTTTTTTTGCTTCAAAGATGAATGTCTATTCCTAAATGATATTGGTAAAGTTTTCACAAATAGTGTATTCTGTAGTTGTAACCGGGATTGGACGGAATCCGTGGGATCCGTACCGCATATTGTCTCTGTTACGCATTTTAATTTCATAGCATGTCGCTTGGATCGAAAGACTGGGACGAAATTTGTAGACGTAGGCTTTTTGTGCGCATTCCCGGGTGGAATGCGCTTTTTTTGAGGGAGTACATCATGCGTTTAGGGATTATCGGTGCCGGCAGAGTCGGCACTTCTTTTGTTTTAGCCATGCCTTCGGCCGTTGAAGGTATTCTTTGTTCTACAAAAGAACATACGACGCAGCGGGCGCAGTCCCTTCAGGTCAAGGCCTATTCCGACGGGGCCGATCTTCTTCGGCACTGTGATGTCCTGCTGCTGACGGTACGTGACGATGTGATCGGGAGCGTTGCCGGGGCGCTGGCAGAGGCTCTTTCCGGGGATGACGGGGCTTGTGATACGGTTATCCTTCACTGCAGCGGGGCCATGGATTTGTCTTCTCTTGAGCCGTTGTCGGCCTTGGGATTTTCGGTGGGCAGCCTTCATCCGCTGCAGAGCTTTGCCGCACCGTCGGGAGATTTGCTGCGCCATATTTATATGGCTGTCGACGGCGATGACCGGGCCAAGGAAGCGGCCCTTTCGCTGGTGACGTCTCTTGACAGCAAGCCTCTTTTTGTGCCGCCGGAAGAACGGGTCCTCTACCACGCCGCTGCTTGTTTTTGCTCCAATTACGTCGTGACGGCTGTCGCTCTCGGGCAGCGGCTCATGCGGCGCTGGACGGAGACGGACAAGGAGGCTGCACAGTCGCTGATGCCTCTCCTTAAGGGGACGGTAGGAAACCTCGAAGGCACCGATCGCTGGCAGAAGGCCTTGACCGGGCCTGTTTCTCGCGGCGATACGGGGACGGTGGCCAAACACCTGGAAGCCATGCCGGCCGATTTGGTGGGGCCTTATTGTGCCTTTAGCCGGGCCGCGGGAGAACTCTCTTTAGAAAACGGAACGATTACGGAAAACCAGTATGAAGTACTGAAAGAAATCCTTGCGATGGCGGAAGGAGTTCACAATGAATAAGAAAGTAACGAATCTGACCATCAAGAAAATGAAAGGGGAAGGGACGCCCATTTCCATGATTACGGCTTATGACTATGTCATGGCGCAGAACGTCGACGAAGCCGGTATCGACATGATCCTCGTCGGTGATTCTTTGGGCAATGTCGTCATGGGTCATACGTCGACCCTGCCGGTCACTATGGACGATATGGTCCATCATACGGCAGCTGTCGTCCGCGGGACGAAGCGGGCTTTGGTCGTCGCCGACATGCCTTTCATGAGCTATCAGGAAAGTGTCTGCCAGGCCCTTCACAATGCCGGACGGTTGATGAAGGAAACGGGCTGTGATGCCGTAAAATTAGAAGGCGGCGCCAGTGTCTGTGAAGCTGTCAAAGCCATGACGACGGCAGGCATTCCCGTCGTCGGCCATATCGGCCTTACGCCGCAGTCGGTCCATCAGCTCGGCGGCTACCGCGTGCAGGGGAAAAATGCCGAAACGGCGAAACGCTTAATTCAGGAAGCCTTGGCCCTAGAAGAAGCCGGTGCCTTTGCCATCGTCTTGGAATGCGTACCGACGGATATTGCAGCGGAAATTACGAAGGCCTTGAAACAGGCGGCCACTATCGGGATCGGTGCCGGCAATGTCTGCGACGGTCAGGTCTTGGTTTGCACGGACCTCCTCGGCATGAGCGGCGGTTTCCGTCCGAAGTTCGTCAAGACCTATGCCGACCTCCATCAGACCATCGTCGATGCCGTCGGTCAGTACATCAAAGACGTACAGGATCGGAGTTTCCCCAATGAGGAATATAGTTTTGCTGTCGATCCGGAAGTCGTCAAAGCCATGAAGGAGTAGTCGATTTTACAATTGCTGAGAAAGCCTTGTCTTTTCTGACAGGGCTTTTTTTGCGTTTTGGAGATGGGGGAGAGGCCCTTGCGATACTTGCATAAAGCGGCTTTGGGCCGTTGATTGCGATTGACTTGCGTATCTAATCATTGTACAATTAATTGAAGAAACGGAAGCGAATAACTGAGGTCGTTTGTCCGAACGCACGCGTACCGCCTGCCCGATGAAAGGGGAGTACTGCGGCGTTTTTTTCTTAATCGACCTGTATATTATTAGGAGGCTATGCGTTCATGAGGCATGATCTACGCGACGTCTGTATGCAGATACGGCGGGATACCGTGCGGTCTATTTACCGTGCCGGGTCGGGCCACCCGGGCAGCTCTTTATCGGCTGTCGAAATTATGGCCACGCTCTATTTTACCGATATATTTACGTGTTTTCCCGACAGGCCTCATGCGCCGGAACGGGATCGTTTCGTCTTGTCGAAGGGCCATGCGGCGCCGGCTTTTTACAGCACCCTGGCCCATAAGGGCTATTTCCCCTTGGAATGGCTCGATACGCTGCGGACCGTAGGAAGTCCCCTTCAGGGCCATCCTAACCTGCAGAAGCTGCCCTGTCTCGACTGTGCCGTCGGTTCTTTGGGGCAGGGCCTGTCCATTGCCAACGGCATGGCTTTGGGCTTGAAGCGAAAGGGGCAGATGCAGCAGGTATTCTGTCTCATCGGCGACGGCGAGCAGCAGGAGGGCCAGATCTGGGAAGCGGCAGCCTTTGCCGGCCAGCACCATTTGGACAACGTCTGTCTCATCGTCGACTGCAACGGCTTGCAGCTCGTCGATTCCATGGCCGGCATCAAGGATATGGAGCCTATGGATGCCAAGTGGGACAGCTTCGGCTGGCATGTCCTGCGCGTCGACGGCCACGATACGGACGCCCTCTATGATGCCTACGGGGAGGCCAAGGCCCGCACGGATAAACCGACGGTCATCCTGGCCAAGACGGTCAAGGGCAAGGGTGTTTCTTATATGGAAAACCAGGCCGAATGGCACGGGGCTGCGCCCGATGAAGCCCAGTACGAGCAGGCTATGAAAGAATTGGAGGTGCGGTCATGAACCGAGTACCGATGCGTGACGGCTATGGCAAGGCCCTCTTAGAATTATGCCGCCTTCACGATGACGTCATGGTCCTCGACGCCGACGTGGCCAAGTCGACGCGGACCGAATGGATTCGCAAGGAATTCCCGGATAAATACATCAATGTCGGCATTTCGGAACAAGATCTCGTCGGCACGGCAGCCGGCCTGTCTTTGACGGGCTTCGTCCCCTTTGTGTCGACGTACGGCGTCTTTTTGACGGGCCGCGGCTGGGGACAGATCCGCAACACGGTCTGCTATAATAAATTAAACGTCAAGCTCGGCGGCGCTCACGCCGGCATTTCCGTCGGTCCCGACGGAGCGACCCATCAGGCTCTCGAGGACATCGCCCTCATGCGGACCATTCCCAACATGACGGTCATCACGCCCTGCGACTGGTGGGAAACGTACAAGGCGACACTGGCTGTCTATGACATTCAGGGCCCGTCGTACGTCCGCTTCGGCCGCAATCCGGCACCGGTCATTACGTCGGAAGACACGCCTTTTGACCTCTATAAGGCGGCTGTTTTCCGCGACGGAACCGATGTGACCCTCTTTGCCAACGGCCTCATGGTCCATGAAGCCTTGGTGGCGGCAGAAGCCCTTGAAAAGGAAGGGATTTCGGCCCGCGTCGTAAACGTCCGCATCGTAAAACCCCTCGACGTCGATACGATCTGCACCTGTGCGGCTGAAACGGGGGCAGCCGTCGTCTGCGAGGAACATCAGATCATGGGAGGCCTGGGCGGTGCCATCTGCGAAGCCTTGGCCCAGCATCATCCCATTCCCGTCGAACTGGTCGGCATTCAGGACCGCTTCGGCGAATCGGGGAAGCCCGATGATTTATTGAAGGCCTATCATTTATCGGCCGAAGACGTCATCGCCGCTGCCCGCAAGGTTATGAAAAGAAAATAATGACCAAGCTGCTCATCCTGTATGAATCGGAAGAGCAGCTTGTTTCATATCCGGCATACATAAAGGGCTGTCATGCTAAGTTTGTATAACATTTTGAAAAGCATGCAAAATCGGTAATTGATTATCTCTTTTGGACTAACTGATGTATAATAGGTATAACATCTTTTTGGAGGCGAGTTATTTTGTACACGAAAGCGTTGTTGACAGACCTGTATCAGTTGACGATGATGCAGGGCTTATTTTTTGAAGGCAAGCACGAGCAGCAGTGCGTGTTTGACCGCTATTATCGCAGTAATCCTTTTAAGGGAGGCTATACGGTCGTCGCCGGCTTGGAACACCTCATCGACTATGTGGAAAACATCCACTTCAGCGACGATGATTTGGCGTACTTGAAGAGTACCGGCTTTTTCCGTCAGGAATTCCTCGATTATTTGAAGGAACTGCGCTTTACCGGCGATATTTATGCCATGCCCGAAGGCACCGTCGCCTTTCCGCAGGAAGTCCTCCTTCGCGTCCAGACCAAGAAGGACGAAGCCTTGCTCTTGGAAACGTGCATGTCCATGATCATGAACCATGAAAGTCTCATTGCCACGAAAGCTCGCCGCGTTCGGACTGTTGCCGGCAATGACAATCTTATGGAATTCGGCCTGCGCCGCGCTCAGGGCAAATCGGCCGGTGTCTACGGCGCCCGTTCGGCCATGATCGGCGGTTTCAACGGGACCAGTAACGTCCTGGCCGGGGCCAGATTCGGCATGCCCGTCTTAGGGACCATGGCCCACAGCTGGGTCATGAGCTTCTCGTCGGAACTGGAAGCCTTCCGTCACTATGCCGAACAGTATCCCAACAACCTCATTTTGTTGGCCGATACGTATAATACGTTGAAGCAGGGCGTTCCCGATGCCATTACGATCTTCAAGGAAATGAAGGCGGCCGGAACCCTGCCCAAGGTCTACGGTATCCGCCTCGACAGCGGCGACTTGGCTTATCTTTCGAAGGAAGCCCATAAGATGTTTACCGCTGCCGGTTTCCCCGATGCCATCATTGCAGCGTCGAACGACCTCGATGAAAACCTCATTTCCGAATTAAAAGCCCAGGGCTGCGCCATCAATTCCTGGGGCGTCGGCACCAACCTCATCACGGCTAAGGACAGCCCGTCCTTGGGCGGCGTCTTCAAGCTCGTCGGCCAGTACGACGACGGCAAGTTCGTACCGAAGATCAAGATGAGTGACAATGCCGAAAAGATTTCCAATCCGGGCCTCAAGAACGTCCTTCGCGTCTATGACAAGAAGACGGGCAAGATGAAGGCTGACATCATCATCCTCGAAGGGGAAAGCATCGATGAGTCGAAGGATCTGCTCTTAAAGAGCGACAAGGCTCCCTGGCGTTTCCGGACGATTCCGGCCGGGACCTACCGCGTTCAGGAAATGCTCATCCCTATCTTTAAAAAGGGTGAATTAGTCTATAAAAAACCGAATCTCAAGGACATCATGACCTATGCCGATGAACAGATTCAGACCTTGTGGCCTGAATACCTGCGGCTGGTCAATCCGGAAGAAATGTGGGTCCAGCGCAGCAGCAAGCTGTCGGCCCTGCGGGATGCCGTGTTGAAGGAAGAATCGGCTCATTTCTTCTAAGCCGGCCATTGAGGGGACGATGGCCGAACAGGGAGGCTCTTTCTGCTTTCCTTTCCGCGGCGGCTCTTTGGGGCCCTCTCGGGAAGAGGGGAGAAGGCGCCTTTTCTGCACTATTGTATAAGGGGGAATCCTTATGGTTTCAACAGATACGCGCAAGAAATATGAAAAACTGCAAGATATATTAAAGTCGCTGGGCAGTGTCGTCGTCGGCTTTTCCGGCGGCGTGGACAGTACTTTTTTGACCTATGCCGCCCATGAAGCGCTGGGTGATAAGGTCCTGGCCATTACGGCCGTATCGGCCACCCTGCCGGGGAGTGAAGCGGCTGATGCCAAGGCCATGGCGGAATTCATCGGCGTCGAACACCGGTTGGTCAATTCGACGGAGTTCGACGATCCGACGTTTGTGGAAAATCCGCCGGAACGCTGCTATTACTGTAAGAAGATCCGCTTCACGGCCTTGGTGAACCTAGCTAGGTCCGAAGGCTATCAGTGGGTCATCGACGGCGGCAATGTCGACGATCTCGGCGATTACCGGCCGGGCATGAAGGCCCTTAAAGAGCTGTCTGATTCGGTCCGCAGTCCCATGATCGAAGCCGGCTTAGACAAGGCCGATATCCGGGCCCTGTCCAAGGAATTCGGTCTCCAGACCTGGAATAAGCAGAGTGCCGCTTGTTTGGCCAGCCGCGTTCCTTACGGCGTCCGCCTGACGCCGCATCTCCTGGCTCAGATCGATGCTGCCGAAGCCGCTGTGGCTCCTTACGTTCAAGGGTCGCTGCGGGTCCGCTATCACGGCGACGTAGCCCGTATCGAAGTGGGCTTAGACGAGATCCCGTCGGTGTTGGCCCATCGCCAGGAAATCGTCCGGGCCATTAAGGATACGGGGTTCTCCTACGTTACCCTCGACCTTGGCGGCTATGAAATGGGAAGTCTCAATGATGTCATCGATACCGATGAGGAAGTAAAGTGATATGGCTGTTACCAAGAAAGTAAAAGATGAAATGCTCCAGCGTTTCCAGGATCAATACGGCATCATGAAGCCGGCCCTGCACTACAATTCGCCCTTTGAACTGATGATTGCCGTCATCTTGTCGGCTCAGTGCACGGACGAACGGGTCAATATCGTGACGGCCGGCCTCTTCCCGGAATATAATACGGCAGAAAAGATGCTGTCCCTCGGCCTCGACGGCCTCGAAGAAAAGATTCGGACCTGCGGCCTTTATCACAGCAAGGCCAAGAATATCCTGGCCAACTGCGCCATCCTCTGTGAAGACTATGGCGGTGAAGTACCGCAGACTTTTGACGAATTGGTGAAACTGCCCGGCGTCGGCCGCAAGACGGCCAATGTCCTGGTCAGTGTCTTGTTCGACATTCCGGCCATCGCCGTCGATACCCACGTCTTTCGCGTATCCAATCGGCTCCAGCTGGCCAAAGGCAAGACGCCCCTTGAAGTCGAAAAGGGACTGCAGAAGGCCATTCCCAAGGAATGGTGGAGCCGGGCTCATCATTGGCTCATCTGGCACGGACGACGGGTCTGCAAGGCCCGAAAGCCTTTATGCGACGAATGCTTCCTCTCTGATTTATGCCCGGGAAGTCAAAATAAGCCGTCGAAGAAGTAATTTTGTTAAAAAGTTATTGACAAACAGCGAAAAGTTTTATAAAATACTACCAATACATACAAAATTTCATACCGCAATATCCAGAGCAGCTGAGGGATGGGCCCGATGACGCTGCGGCAACCTGCCAATGGTAAGGTGCCAATTCCTACAGGCTATTCCTGAAAGATATGATGTGAATTGAGGCGCAGCTTGAGGGCAGCGCCTCTTTTTTGTATGATGCACTTATTCTTTATGATGGGGTTGGGGGGACTTTTCTTATGAATGATTCCAGCAGACAGACGATTCGGAAACGGGATGTCATCATCCTGGGCTTTGCTTTTTTTGCCACCTATTTCGGGGCCGGCAATCTTATTTTTCCGCCGCACTTGGGGCTCAACAGCGGCAGTGATTTCTTGTCGGGCCTGGCCGGTTTGACCTTGTCGGGGATTTTCCTGCCTATTTTTACGCTCATCGTCATCGGCCTCAACGGCGACGTCCATACGATTACGGACAAGGTCGGAAAATATACGTACCGGATTTTATTGGCGGCTTTGATGCTGGTCTGTACCTTCGTGTCCATTCCGCGGACGGCGGCGACGGCCATCCAGCTCGGTGTACAAGGAAATTTTCCGGCAGCGCCCATGATTCCTTTAGTCGTCCTTTATTTCCTGCTCTGCTACTTCTTCGTCGCCGACCCGCATAACGTCATGGACCGCATGGGCAAGTATTTGACGCCGGCCTTGGCCTTCATTTTGGTGGCCATCGCCATTGCCGGGATTTTCTTCCCCTTGGGGACGCCGGCGGAACCTGCCGCAGACAATCCCTTCGTCAATGCCTTCCTCGGCGGCTACAATACGGGCGACGTCCTGGTCAGCTTCATCATGGCTGCCGTCTTCCTCAGCTCCATTCGCGGCAAGGGCTATACGGGCGTCGGCCAGCGCAATAAGGTCCTCATCTACTGCGGCGTCGTCTCCTTCGTCCTGCTGCTCATCATCTACGGCAGCCTGCTCTACATGGGGGCCAGCGTCAGTTCCTACTATCCCCAGTCCATCGGCCGGGCTGAACTCTTGGTAGCCATCATCCACCGCATCGGCACCTGGGTCATGATTCCCATGGGCATCGCCGTCGTCTTGGCCTGCCTGACGACAGCCATCGGTCAGATCGCTGCCGTTGCGGAATTTACCAGCACGACTTCCGGCAGCCGTGTCAGTTATAAACAGGCGGCCGTCGCCTGCTCGATCCTCTCGGCCCTGACGGCCTTCCTCGGTGTCGACGGCATCGTCACCTACATCGGCTGGATCTTCGGCGTCGCTTATCCGCCGTGCCTGGCCTTATTGGTCTTAGGCATCGTCGGTCCCTTGCTGCCCAATCAGTGGGCCTATAAGGGTTCGGTCTACTTGGTCACGGTCTTCGCCTGCTTGGAATCCCTGCCGGGCCTTAGCAGCCTGGCCGTTGCCAAAGCCATCGTCGCTGCCGTTCCCTTGTCGGCCTACGGCTTCGGCTGGATCGTTCCCTTTGTCGTCGGTCTTGTCGGCGGGTCTGTTCTGGGGCATTTCGCGTCGGAATCGGAGGCCTTGGAAGTCGAGGCAAAATAATGGTAAAGGCATTGTACTTAAATTTTTCAGAGTACGATGCCTTTTTTGTTGCACAATGGAGAATTTCTATCTATAATGGTAGCATAAATCAGCGCAAAGGAGGTTTTTTTCATGGACTTTAAAAAATTGTATATCGATGGCCAGTGGGTAGCTCCCTTATCCGGCCAATACATCGACGTTGAAAATCCGGCGACGAAGGAAGTTTTCACGACCGTTGCCGCTGCCGGTGAACAGGATGTCGCCGCGGCCTCAGCTGCTGCAGCCAAGGCCTTTCCTGCGTGGGCGGCAAGGCCGATGGAAGAACGAATTGATTTTATGAGAAAATTGCTTAAAGAGCTCATTCAGTTTGAACCGCAGATGGTCGATGCCACCGTCAAGGAATTGGGCATCCCCGTTTCCTTCGTTAAGACCAATCACATCGCCTACCAGTTCGTACGGACCCAGTCTTATATCGACTTGGCCCCGGACCTGCCCTTAGTCGAAAAACTGCCCCAGTCCGTCGTCTACCGCCGTCCCTTAGGGGTCATCGGCTGCATCACGCCGTGGAACTATCCTTTGGGCCAGGTTATCCAGAAAGTCATCCCGGCTATTTTAGTCGGTGCTACGGTCGTCTTAAAGCCCAGCCAGTCTACGCCGGTAACGGCTTATTATTTGGCCGAAGCCTTTGATCGGGCCGGCTTCCCGAAGGGCGTCTTCAACTTCATCCCCGGCCGCAGCGGTGAAATCGGCAACGCTATCTGCGACGACCCCAATATCGCCATGATATCCTTTACGGGTTCGACCAAAGCCGGTATCAAGGTCTCCCAGCGGGCCTTGGCTTCTATGAAGCGCATCAGCATGGAATTGGGCGGCAAATCACCCTTTATCATCCTGCCCGGGGCCGACTATGAAAAGGCCGTCCGCATGTGCTTCAATTCGCTCCTGCTCAACAGCGGCCAGACCTGCACGGCTCTGTCGCGGCTGATCATCCCGAAGGAAGCGAAAAAAGAAATCGAAGACATCATCCTCAAGGTCCTGCCGGAATATAAGGTCGGCGACCCGACCTTGGAAACGACGAAAGTCGGCGCTGTCGCTTCGGCAGAACAGTGGAAGATCGTCGATTCGTACATTGCCAAAGGCATCGAAGAAGGGGCGACGGTCCTGGCCGGCGGCCGTCCGGAAGCGCCTGAAAAGGGGTACTTCATCAATCCGACGGTCTTTACCGATGTGACCAACGACATGACCATTGCCCAAGAAGAAATCTTCGGGCCCGTCCTCTGCGTCCTCACTTATGACAGTGTCGACCAGGCCCTGGCCATTGCCAACGATACCAAGTACGGCCTCAACGGTGCCGTCTGGGGTCCCGATAAGGAAGAAGCGACGAAGGTTGCCGAAGGCATCTTGTCGGGCAACGTCTACGTCAACGGCAGCCCGCGCGACGTCACAGCGCCTTTTGGCGGCTTTAAGGACAGCGGTCTCGGCCGTGAAGGCGGCAAAGACGGGATGCTCGAATTTACAGAACCGCAAGCTATTTTTAACGCATAAACTATTGTAGAGGAGTTTTTTGACATGAATTTTGATGAACAAGCCATGAAGATCCGCCGAGGTAAACAGGGGATTCTCGAAACCTTCCCTCGGGCCGTCTTACAGACCAACGACGATTTGAGTGTACTCTACACGCCGGGCGTTGCCCAGCCGTGCCGGGAGATCACCAAAGATCCGGATCTGTCCTTTGACCTGACCTGCCGGGGCAATATGATTGCCGTCGTATCGGACGGGACCCGCGTCCTCGGTTTGGGCGACATCGGCCCGGAAGCGGCCATGCCGGTCATGGAAGGGAAATCTATCCTGTTCAAGGTATTCGGCGGCGTCAATGCCGTTCCCATCTGCCTGGACACGAAGGATCCGAAGGAGTTCATCGAAACGGTCAAGCGCCTGCAGCCGTCTTTTGCCGGTATCAACTTGGAAGACATTTCATCTCCGAAATGCTATGACATCGAAGAAACGCTGAAGCGCGAAATGGACATCCCCGTCTTCCATGACGACCAGCACGGTACGGCCATCGCCGCCTTAGCCGGCGTCATTGGAGCCCTGCGCTTCGTCAAAAAGGACCTCAAGACGGCCCGCATCGTCATCAACGGTGCCGGTGCTGCCGGAGCTTCCATCGGCCGCCTCTTGGTCCGGGCCGGTGCCGAAGACGTCACCATGGTCGACCGTCCGGGCATCCTCTATGCCGGCATGGAAGGCCTCAATCCCGTCCAGGCTGCGTTGGCAGACGTGACCAACAAGGCGAAGAAACAGGGGACCCTGGCCGATGCCGTCAAGGGCACCGACCTCCTCCTCGGTGTTTCGGCACCGCATATTTTCACGAAAGAGCTCATCGAATCCATGGCTTCCGACGCCGTCGTCTTTGCCATGGCTAACCCTATTCCCGAAACGGACTACGCCTCGGCCAAAGAAGCCGGTGCCAAAGTCGTCGGTACGGGGCGGTCCGATGCGCCTAACCAGATTAACAACGTCATGGTATTCCCGGGCATCTTCCGCGGAGCTATGGCCGTCCGGGCCCGCAGCATCAACGAGGATATGAAACTGGCCGCAGCCTATGCCATCGCCTCCTTAGTTTCGGACGACGAACTGGCTGAAGACCACGTCATTCCCAATGCCTTTGACGAACGGGTAGCTCCGGCCGTCGCTGCAGCCGTTGCCAAAGCGGCCATGGACAGCGGCGTCGCCCGCATCACCCGCAATCCCGAAGACATCCGCCGGGAAGCGGCCGAAACGATTGCCAAGTTCCGCGCCGTGTCGGAATCGGTCAACGGCCACTAACGTTATGATGATCATGAGCCGTCTTTTGAGACCTTTGTCTTGAAGGGCGGCTTTTGTTTGTCTTTGGCAGAACGACATTGCATACCGACCTGATTTCTATTGTCATGACAGTAGTATTGTCAAAAATCGGTCAATAGGGTATAATTGGTGTAAATAAAAATTGTCGTCAGCCTTAGGGACTGGCGGTTTGAACGGGACTTGTCCAAAGGGCGGTCCCGTTTCCCTGAAAGGATGGAAACCTGTGTATATTGAAGATGAGATCGCTGCCCTGAAAAAAGAAAAAGAGGCCATTATCCTCGCCCACTATTACGTGCCCGATGAGGTACAGGCCTATGCTGACTACGTCGGCGACTCCTTTGGTCTGGCCAAAAAGGCCGTTGAAACGGATGCTAAAATCATCGTCTTTGCCGGCGTCGATTTTATGGGTGAGAGCGCCAAGATGCTCAATCCCAAAAAGAAAGTCCTCATGCCCGATCGGACGGCGTCCTGTCCCATGGCCCACATGGCCGATACGGCGACGATCGAAAAGGCCCGCGCCGAGTATGACGACTTGGCCGTCGTCTGTTACGTCAATTCGACGGCAGCCGTAAAAGCTGCGTCCGACGTCTGCGTCACGTCGTCCAATGCCGTCAAGATCGTCAAGAAGCTGCCCCAGAAGAATATTTTCTTTACGCCGGATAAAAACCTGGGACACTACGTTTCGACCCAGGTGCCGGATAAGCATTTTATCCTCAATCAGGGCTTTTGTCCCCGTCACGATACGGTCGATCCGGACTACGTAAAGAAGGTACAGGCCGCTCATCCTCAGGCCCTGTTCCTGGCCCATCCCGAATGCCGCAAGGAAGTCCTGGCCCTGGCCGATTACGTCGGCAGCACGTCAGGCATCATCGACTATGCCGGTTCGTCGGATGCCAAGGAATTCATCATCGGAACCGAAGGCGGCGTCTTTTATGAGCTGGAAACGCGGAATCCCGATAAGGTCTTTTATCCGGCCATGGAAGATGCGTACTGCATCAATATGAAGAAGGTCACCTTGGAAAAGGTCCGTGACTGCCTGCGCGACGAAACGAACGAAGTCTTTGTCGATGCCAAGATGGCAGGGAAGGCCGTTCAGGCTTTGGAACGGATGCTGGATTTAGCCAAATAGAAGAAGGTAGATGTCATGGAAACAGAAAAAACAGATGTTGTCATCGTCGGCACCGGTGCCAGCGGTCTCTTTGCCGCTCTCCACGTACCGCGCGATAAGAAAGTGCTCATGATTACGAAGGATGACGTGGAAAACAGCGATTCTTTCCTGGCTCAGGGGGGGATCTGCGTCCTTCACGATGAAAACGATTACGACAGCTTCATGGAAGATACGTTGAAAGCCGGCCATTACGAAAACCGCCGCGAATCGGTGGATATCATGATTCGCTCGTCGCGGCGCATCATCGATGAACTCGTCGGCTACGGCGTCGATTTTGCCCGAAAGGCCGACGGCTCTTTCGACTATACCCGCGAAGGCTGTCACTCCCGGCCGCGGATCCTCTTTCATAAGGATATTACAGGCAAGGAAATCACCAGCCGCCTCTTGGCTGCCGTTCGGGAGCTGCCCAATGTGACTATCTGCGACTACACGACCATGGTCGACATCCTTACTGACGGCAACACCTGTCTCGGTATCCTGGCCCGTGAAAAGGACGGAGCCTACCGGGCCATTGAAGCCGGCAACACGATCTTGGCCAGCGGCGGCATCGGCGGCCTTTACGACCACTCGACGAATTTCCCGCACCTTACGGGCGACGCCTTGGCCATTGCCATGCGCCACGGCATTGCTTTGGAAAACATCGATTACGTCCAGATCCATCCGACGTCCCTCTATTCGTCCCGTCCGGGCCGGAGTTTCCTCATTTCCGAATCGGTCCGCGGCGAAGGGGCTAAATTGCGCGGGAAAGACGGAAAGCGCTTTGCCAATGAAGTCCTGCCCCGCGATTTGATGACCGCTGCTATCCGCAAACAGATGGAAAAGGACCAACGGCCCTTCGTCTGGTTGGATATGACCGGACTGGGAACGGACGTCATAAAGGGCCATTTCCCCAATATTTATGAACGCTGCCTGGAAGACGGCATCGATGCCACCGTCGACTGGGTCCCGGTCACGCCGGCCCAGCACTACTTCATGGGCGGCATCCACGTCGACGGCCACAGTCGGACGACGATGGACCACCTCTACGCCGTCGGTGAAACGAGCTGCAACGGCGTTCACGGCCGCAACCGCCTGGCCAGCAATTCCCTCTTGGAAAGCCTGGTTTTCGGCAAACGGGCGGCCTTGGATCTGGCTGAAAAGGGCGACAGTCACGGCGATTTCAGCCTGGCCTGCGCTCAGGCTTCGGACTACGTCAGCCGCCATGAAGGGGGCCTTGCCGAAGTGTATCGCAAGAGCATCTTAGGGGAAATGGAAAGGGAGAAAAAGAGTCATGAACAACGTAACCATGAAATTGCAGGCTGATCCTTTGATTTTACAGGCCCTGCAGGAAGATATTACCGGTGAGGACGTGACGACCAACGCCATTTTGCCCGAAGACAGCCGGGGACAGGCGGAACTCTTGGCCAAAGCCGACGGCGTCATTGCCGGCCTTGCCGTTTTCGCCCGGGCCTTTACCCTCTTGGATGAAGGCGTAGAAGTCCGGTTTACCGTAAAAGACGGCGATACCGTCCGCAAGGGGCAGAAACTGGCTGACGTGACCGGCAGCATGCGGTCCATCTTGTCGGCCGAACGGGTCGGCCTCAACTATTTGCAGCGTATGAGCGGCATCGCTACGTATACTCGGCAGATTGCGAAACTGTTGGAAGGCAGCCGCATTAAACTGGTCGACACGCGCAAGACGACGCCCAATATGCGGGTCTTTGAAAAGTATGCCGTCACCGTCGGCGGCGGGGGAAACCACCGCTATAACCTGTCCGACGGCGTCCTCTTGAAGGACAATCACATCGGCGCTGCCGGCGGCGTCAAGAGAGCCATTGCCATGGCCAAGGCCTATGCGCCCTTCGTCCGCAAAATCGAAGTCGAAACGGAAAACCTGGACATGGTCCGCGAAGCCGTTGAAGCCGGGGCCGACATCATCATGCTGGACAACATGAGCCACGACATGATGAAGGATGCCGTAGCTATCATCGACGGCCGGGCCGAAACGGAATGCTCGGGCAACGTCACTAAGGAAAATATTGCCGCCCTGATCGATATCGGCGTCGATTATATTTCCAGCGGAGCCCTGACCCATTCGGCGCCCATCCTCGATTTATCCTTGAAAAATCTGCATCCTTTGTAAGTCGTAAATCCTTTCTTTTTAGGACTGACGGGATGAGAAAAAATAATAGAACACGTGTTTGACAAAAGGCCTCTTGATTTCTATACTAGTAAATAACAGTGTAGAAAGAAAGAGGCTTATTTCATATGAATATAAAAGAAGACAATTGGAGTTCCTTACTGCTCGACTGGTTCGATGCCCATGGGAGGGACCTGCCCTGGCGCGATGAATCGCCGCGAGATCCCTACAAGGTCTGGGTATCGGAAATCATGCTCCAGCAGACGAAGGTCGAAACGGTCCGTCCCTATTACGACAGCTGGATGGAACGGTTTCCCAATATAAAGAGCCTGGCGGCGGCGTCACAGGACGATGTGCTGCGCCAGTGGCAGGGCCTCGGTTACTACTCTCGGGCCCGCAATCTTCATGACGCCGTTCAGGAAGTACAGGCAAAATATGGCGGCCGCGTACCGGATACGAAGAAGGAAGTACGGGCTTTGAAAGGCGTTGGTGACTATACTGCCGGCGCTATTTTAAGCTTAGCCTACGGGAAGAAGGAAGCCGCCGTCGACGGCAACGTCCTGCGGATTTTTGCCCGTCTCTACGATATTGAAGAAAACGTTTTGACGACGGCCGTCAAGAAACAGGTGGCCGCCCTGGTCGAAGAACAGATGCCCGAAGCTCGTCCGGGCGCCTTCAATGAAGCCCTCATGGATTTAGGCGCCACGATCTGCATTCCCAAGCATCCCCGCTGTGAAGACTGCCCCTTAGGGGACATCTGCCTGGCCCGTGCTGCAGGGAAGGAGGGCGACCTGCCCATTCGTCAGGTCAAGAAGAAGGCGCCTGTCGAAAAGATTACGGTCGTCGTCCCTTGTCACGGGACGAAGTGGCTCGTCCATCGTCGGCCGCCGAAGGGCCTTCTGGCTTCCATGTGGGAATTTCCCAACGCCCCGGGAACGGGACAGGACGGAATCGACGCCGTCCGTCGGATGCTGGCCGAAAAGGGCCTGCAAGTTTCCGTCGACGCCAGTCCGGCCGGGACCTTGAAGAGTATTTTTTCGCATAAAGTCTGGCAGCTGACCGTTTATGAAGGCGAGCTGACCGACGGAAATATCAAAGAAGAGGAGAACTGGCAGTGGATTGACCGCAGCGACTACGATGCCCTGCCTTGGGCCGGTCCCCACGGTAAGATCACAGCCATGGTATAAGCCATGAAGGGAACTTTTTTCATTACGTTCATGATTTTTACGTCCTGCGTCTGCGTCCTGGCGTCTTTCTTATGGGACTACACCTTCCGCTCAGGCCACCGCAAGGCCCTGATCTTGGGGACCCTGGGGCTGACATTGTTGTCCGTTGCCGGATTCAGCCACTATGAAGAGGCCTTCCCGGGCTTGATTCTGTCCGGTTGGGACGGACTCTATGACGGCCGAAGCATGGCGGCCCTGGTTTGGCTCTTGGCCTTTTTTCTGGCCTTGCCCTGCCTCATCGTCGTCGCCCTGGCTGCGGCGGTCCATCGTTTTTGGCACCGCAAGGAGAAACCGGCCCCTCAGGGGATGACCCGTCGGACCTTCGTCAAGGGCCTGGCCGCCCTCATTCCGGCGGCGGCCTTTGCCACCAGCGGTGCCGGCAATGTCCTCGGCGAAAGCGATTTAGATACGACGCACCACGTCTTAAGGTATAAGAATTTGCCGGACTACCTCGACGGCTATAAAATCGGTCAACTCTCGGACCTGCATATGGGACTCTTCTTCAGCCCCGAGCGCCTTCAGGAATCGATCGATGCCGTCGCCGCACAGGGCGTCAACCGGCTGGAAATTACGGGCGATCTCATCGATGAGATCGTCCTTCTGCCCAAGGCCCGGGATATTATCAATGCCAATGCCGGCCGTTTTCCTGACGGCATCGATTTTTGCTACGGCAATCATGAATATTACCGCAATTTTTCGGCCATTACGGCCATGCTCGAAGATACGCCGGTCCGCATCCTGCGCAATGCGTCCTTTGAAGCCAGCCCCGGCTACGGAAGGGGCCTAAAGGGGAGGAGGGGCAGCGACAGCCGACCCTTCTACATTGCCGGTACGGACTACAGTTTTGCCCAAGGGGAAGAAGCCTTTGCCGAACAGCGGCAGGACTATGTCCGCCAGACCTTGGACGGCGTGCCGGAAGATGCCTTCGTCATCATGCTGGCCCACCATTCGGCCTTCATCGACGAAGCTTTTGAACGCAATATTCCCCTGACCCTCTGCGGTCATACCCACGGCGCTCAGTTTGCCCCCATCGGCCCCTTGGTTACAGCTGTGGGCTTTAAATACCTGCGCGGCATGTTCCGCAAGGGCGAAAGCCGGGGCTACGTCAACCGCGGTACCGGCCACTGGCTGCCTTTCCGTGTCCTTTGTTCCCGCGAAGCCAGTGTCTTTGAATTACGAAAACAAGCGTAGAGGATGATATAGATTATGATGATCAACGCAGCAGTGCTCCATATTTTTGATTTCAATACCAACGTCTGCATCGTGTCCCAGAAGGCCCTCGACTTCAGCAGCGACGTCGTCTATGAATACGTCAATAAGAGGCTGAGCCGGATCCTCGGCGATGCGTCCCAGCAGACGGGCGTCTTCTATGCGACCAGTGCCTTTCAGCCCAAGCTCCAAGCTGTCATCGACGGCAGCCTGACCTTTGACGAACTGGCGGCCGATACGGCCCGCGAACTCTACCAATTGGTGGCTCACTGCGATGAACCGGAGTCGACAGACCTCTTGGTCATCGACTTTCAGGATGACGACGACGTCCGCAACATGGCCGTCCTCATGCTGGACAATAAGACGGCCTATACCCATCAGATCCTCGACGACGAAGGGACGGTCTACAACAAGCTCATCAAGCACTACGCCATTTTGCCCGGTATGGCTCAGAAGGCCGAAGCCTATGCTCTCATCCGCCTCAGTGACTTTTCCATTCACTTCGTCGACAAGAAGCGCAAGATGGATGGCGAAGACGTCTACCTCCTGCCGGACCGCCTGCTCCAGTGCACGTCGGTCATTTCCAGTAAGGAAGCCGTCAAGGTCGTCAGCAAGATCGCTGAAAAAGTGGCCGAAGACCACGGTGCCAGCACGGTCGAAGCCTTGTCCAAGGCCAAGACCTATTTAGTGGAAAACGCCGAAAATGCCGATTCCTTCTCGCCCCAGGACATGGGGACGGAGGTCTTCGGCAGCTCGCCGGCCATGGCTCAGGAATTTCAGCAGCAAGTGGCCGAAGCTAAACTGCCTGACGTCGTGGCCATTGAAAAGGAATACGCCCAGAAGGCCGGCCGCAGCCATAAGATCAAGACCGATACGGGCATTGAAATCACCTTCCCGTCCGAATATATCGAAAACACCGATTTTATCCGCTTCATCAACAATCCCGACGGCACCTTGTCCATCGAGTTGAAGAACATCGGAAAGATCGTCAATAAATAGTTATTTTGTCCGCAGCCGACAGCTGCAGCGAGGTGGCCCTTATGGATATGTCTCATTACAATAAAGATTACGATACGTCCCATCCTTTCCGCGTCGTCGCCCCTTATGAACCGATGGGGGACCAGCCCGAAGCCATTGAATCCCTGGCCGAAGGCATCGAGTCCGGCCAATGGGCCCAGGTCCTCCTCGGCGCCACGGGGACCGGCAAGACCTTTACCATGGCCAAGCTCATCGAAAAGGTCCAGAAGCCGACGCTTGTCATCGCCCACAACAAGACCCTGGCAGCCCAGCTGTGCAGCGAATTCAAGGCCTTTTTCCCGGATAACGAAGTCGGCTATTTCGTCAGTTATTACGATTTTTATCAGCCTGAAGCCTACATCGCTTCGACCGATACGTATATCGAAAAGGATGCGTCCATCAACGATGAAATCGATAAACTGCGCCACTCGGCGACGATGAGCCTCTTTGAACGGCGGGACGTCATCATCGTCGCTTCCGTGTCCTGCATCTACGGCCTCGGTGACCCCGAAGACTACAGCGAACTCGTCGTCTCTTTGCGCCTGGGACAGGAAAAGACGCAGGAAGAAATCTTGAGGAAGCTCGTCGACATCCAGTACAACCGCAACGACATGAACCTCGACCGCGGGACCTTCCGCGTCCACGGCGATACGATCGAAGTCTTTCCGGCGGCCTTCGACAAGTCCATTATCCGCATCGAAATGTTCGGCGATGAAATCGATCGCCTGACCGAAGTCGACGTCCTGACCGGGGAAGTCATTGCCGAGCGCAAGCACGTCGCCATCTACCCGGCCAGCCATTACGTCACGACCAAGAACAAGATGGAACGGGCCTTGGGCACCATTAGCAAGGAATTGGACGAACGATTGAAAGTACTCAAAGACGGGGAACACCTGTTGGAAGCCCAGCGCCTGGAACAGCGGACGCGGTACGACATGGAAATGATGGAAGAAATGGGCTACTGCTCGGGCATCGAAAACTATTCCCGCCACTTGGCCGGCCGTAAAGCCGGACAGGCGCCGTACACCCTCCTTGATTATTTCCCTGACGACTTCATGATCCTCGTCGACGAATCCCACGTCACCCTGCCTCAATTGCGGGCCATGTACGCCGGTGACCGGTCGCGGAAGGAAAGCCTCATCGAATACGGCTTCCGCCTGCCGTCGGCCCTCGACAACCGGCCGCTGAAGTTCGATGAATTTGTCGAACGCATCAATCAGATCGTCTACGTCAGCGCCACGCCCGGGCCGTATGAAATGGATGTCGAAACGAATATGGCCCAGCAGATCATCCGCCCGACGGGCCTCCTCGATCCCAAGGTCGAAGTCCGTCCCATCGAAGGCCAGATGGATGACCTCTTAGGGGAAATCCGCAAGCGGACCGACAAGGACGAACGAGTCCTGGTCACGACTTTGACCAAGAAGATGGCCGAAGATTTGACGGACTATCTGAAGGAAATGGGCGTCCGCGTCCGCTACCTCCATTCGGATATCGCTACCATCGAGCGGGCTGAGATCATCCGCGACCTGCGGGTCGGCGAATTCGACGTCCTGGTCGGCATCAACCTCCTGCGCGAAGGCCTGGACATGCCGGAAGTCTCTCTGGTGGCCATCCTCGATGCCGATAAAGAAGGCTTCCTCCGTTCCGATACGTCCCTCATCCAGACCATGGGCCGGGCGGCGCGAAACGTCGAAGGGACGGTCATCATGTATGCCGATAAGATTACCGATTCCATGGCCCGCGCCATGGACGAAACCCAGCGCCGCCGGGAAATTCAGGATACTTATAATAAACAGCACCACATTACGCCGAAATCGGTCAAGAAAGACGTGGTCAACCTCATCGAACTGACGAAAGTTGCTGAAGACGATGCGGCCTACGGCAGCAAACGAGGCGGCAAGGGCAAGGCCATGACCCGCGAAGCCTTGAACAAGGTCATTAAGACCATGACCCTGCAAATGAAGGAAGCGTCGAAGCGGCTGGAATTTGAAAAGGCTGCCGAACTGCGCGACCGCTTAGGGCAGCTGCGCCAACAGTTGGCCGATATGAGCCACGACGACACCCTGCCGAAAGAAATGGGCGGGGAAGACATGCCCAGCCGCCGCTACCGGCGAAAGATCAAGCGGCCCGATGCTAAGAAGAAGCGCTAGGCCGCTGCGGTAGGAAGATAGAGGAAGGAGTTTACCTTGCAAGATAAATATATTGTCATCAAAGGTGCCCGCCAGCACAATTTAAAAAATATCGACGTCAAGATTCCCCGGGACAAGCTGGTCGTCTTTACGGGCCTGTCGGGATCGGGCAAGTCGTCCCTGGCTTTCGATACCATCTATGCCGAAGGCCAGCGGCGCTACGTCGAATCTCTGTCGGCCTATGCCCGCCAGTTTTTGGGCCAAATGGACAAGCCCGACGTCGACTATATCGAAGGCCTGTCGCCGGCCATTTCCATCGACCAGAAGACGACCAGCCGCAATCCCCGGTCGACGGTCGGGACGGTTACCGAAATCTACGACTACCTGCGCCTGCTCTATGCCCGTGTCGGCGACGCTTTCTGCCCGCATTGCGGCAAGCCCATTCGCCAGCAGACCATCGAGCAGATGGCCGATGCCGTCATGGCCCTCGGTGAAGGGGAGAAGGTCATGGTCATGGGCCCTGTCGTCGACGGCCGCAAGGGGACCCATCAAAAGCTCCTGGCCCGACTGATTAAAGACGGTTATACCCGGGTCCGCGTCGACGGCGAAGTCTACCTCCTGTCCGACGACATCCCCTTAGATAAGAATAAGAAGCATACCATCGACGTCATCGTCGACCGCTTGGTCATTAAAGACAGCATCGTCATGCGTCTCACCGATTCCTTGGAAACGGCAGCCAAACTGGCCGACGGCATCGTCCACATCTTCCGCATGGGGACTCAGGAGGTCCTGACCTTCAGCCAGCACTTTGCCTGCCCGGACTGCCATATCAGCCTGCCGGAAATCGAGCCCCATCTCTTTTCTTTCAACAGTCCCTTCGGCGCCTGCCCGGACTGCTCGGGTATCGGCAGTACGATGGAAGTCGATGCGCACCTGGTCTTGCCGGACAAGAAGAAATCCTTTGCCGACGGGGCCATTGCCGCCCTCAGCAGCAATCCCGATTCGTGGTTCATGCGTCAGCTCGGCGGCCTCTTGAAGCCCCACGGCTTTACCTTGGATAATTGTTACGACGACTTGCCGAAAGACCTTCAGGATCAATTGATGAACGGCTCGGACGAAAACTGCGTCTTTGAATATGAAAACCTGCGGGGCGAAGTGAAGACCTTTTCCCTGCCTTTTGAAGGCGTCCTGCCCATGGTCCGCCGCCGTTACCGTGAAGCCTCTTCCGATATGATGCGCGACCAGTTTGCCCAGTTCATGACGGTCAAGCCCTGCTCGACCTGTCACGGCACGCGCCTTCGCCACGAAGCTCTGGCCATTAAAATCGGCGGCCTCAACATTGCCGAGCTGACCGATTTGCCCATCCGCGACATGATTCCTTTCTTTGACAATCTGAAACTGACAGAAAAGCAGCAGCTTATCGGCCAGCAGGTCTTTAAGGAAATCAAGGCTCGCCTGGCATTCCTCCAGACCGTCGGCCTCGATTACCTGACCCTGTCGCGGACGGCAGGCACCTTATCCGGCGGCGAAGCTCAGCGTATCCGCCTGGCCACTCAGATCGGATCGGGCCTGGTCGGCGTCCTTTACATCCTCGATGAACCGTCCATCGGCCTTCATCAAAGGGACAATGACCGCCTCCTCGACGCCTTGCGCAACCTCCGCGATTTGGGCAATACCCTCATCGTCGTCGAACACGATGACGATACCATGCGGGCTGCCGACTACATCATCGATATCGGCCCTGAAGCGGGGGAACACGGCGGCACTATCGTCGCCCAGGGGACGGCTGAAGACATCATGGCCTGCCCGAAGTCCCTGACCGGCCAATATTTGAAGGGGACGAAATATATTCCCATCCCGGAAGAACGGCGAAAGGGAAACGGTTCCTTCATCAAAATCATCGGTGCTGCCGAACACAATTTAAAGAACGTCGACGTTTCCATTCCCATCGGGACCCTGACCGTCGTCACCGGCGTTTCCGGATCGGGCAAGTCGACCTTGGTCAATGAAATCCTCTATAAGGCCATGGCCGAAGCCGTCTACGGCACGCCTCACCGGCCGGGGAAATTCAAGGCCCTCGAAGGGGTCGAACACATCGATAAGATCATCAACATCGACCAGTCGCCTATCGGCCGGACGCCGCGGTCCAACCCGGCGACGTACACCGGCGTCTTCGATGCCATCCGCCAGCTCTACAGCCAGACGTCGGAAGCCAAGGTCCGAGGCTATAAAGCCGGCCGCTTCAGCTTCAACATCAAGGGCGGCCGCTGTGAAGCCTGCAAGGGCGACGGCATCATCCGCATCGAAATGAACTTCCTGCCCGACGTCTACGTGCCCTGTGAAGTCTGCCACGGCGCCCGCTATAATCGGGAGACACTGGAAGTAAAATATAAGGGAAAAACTATTTCCGACGTCCTCAACATGACCGTCGACGATGCCTGCAAGTTCTTTGAAAACCAGCCGCGCATCGTCAATAAGATGAAGACCCTCCAACAGGTCGGCTTGGGCTATATCCGTTTGGGTCAGCCGGCGACGACCTTGTCCGGCGGCGAAGCCCAGCGGGTCAAGCTGGCGACGGAACTGTCTAAGCGCAGCACCGGCCGGACCCTGTACATCCTCGATGAACCGACGACGGGCCTCCACGCAGCCGACATCCATAAATTGATGGACGTCCTGCAGATGCTCGTCGACGGCGGCGATACGGTCGTCGTCATCGAACACAACTTAGACGTCATCAAGACGGCGGACTACCTCGTCGACCTCGGACCGGAAGGCGGCGACGGCGGCGGTACCGTCGTGGCCACGGGGACGCCGGAAGACATCTGCAAGGTCCCGGCCTCCTATACGGGTCAATTCTTGAAGCCCGTCCTGGAACGGACGAGGGCCTTTATGGAACAGGGAGAAGGGAGGTAAGCCATGGCTGTCAGTGAAGCCGTACGCAAGAAAGTACAGAACCTGCCCGGCCAGCCCGGGGTCTACCTGTGGAAGGACGAGAACGGGAAGATCATCTACGTCGGCAAAGCTGTAAATCTGCGCAACCGCGTGACCAGCTACATCCGTCACGACGTCAACCGTTCGCCCAAGGTGGCCGCCATGATCAGCCATGCTGCCGACCTGGAGACCATCGTCGTCGCCACCGAGATGGAAGCCCTGATCTTAGAAAACAACCTCATCAAGAAGCATCATCCCCGCTACAACATCATGCTCCGCGACGACAAGACCTACCCCTATATCAAGGTCACCGTCCAGGAAGACTATCCGCGGATCTTCATGACCCGCCGCGTCAGTCGTGACGGCGCCCGCTATTTCGGCCCCTTTGCCGACTCGACGGCGGTCCACCGGGTCTTGAAACTGATGCAGCGGGCCTACCGCATCCGCTCGTGCCGAGTCATGCCCAATGACCGGCCCTGCCTGCAGTACCACTTGCACCACTGCGATGCGCCCTGCGTCCACTACATTACCAAGGCCGACTACAACGAGAGGGTCGACCAGGCCGTGGCCGTCCTCGAAGGTCGGGACAAGGGCATCGTCCGGACCTTGCAGGATAAGATGGCTGAAGCGGCGGAAGCCATGGAGTTTGAAAAGGCCGCCATGTATCGCGACCAATTGAAGGCCGTCGCTGTCATTCAGGAACAGCAGAATATCGTCAACACCGACGGCGGCGACATGGACGTCATCGGCCTGGCCCGTCAGGCCGGTCAGACCTGCGTCCAGATTTACACCGTCCGCATGGGGAAACTCATGGGAAGGGAAACCTTCTCGTTGGACAACAGCAGTGACGAAGAAGAAGGGGCCCTGATGAATGCCGTCCTCGACCAGTATTACAGCGACGGTACCTTCGTTCCGACAGAAGTCGTCGTCCCGGCTATGGAAGACGGGGAAAGCTGTGAACGCCGCCTGAGCGAACAGAAGGGCAAGAAGGTCAGCGTCATCGTCCCCCAGCGGGGAACGAAGAAACAGCTCTTGGCTATGGCCTGTGAAAACGCCGCCGCCCTCTTGGAACAGAAGCGCCTCCAGTGGCAGCACGACGTGGACAAGACGACGGGAGCCGTCGAAGGCTTGGCGCGGATCCTCAATCTGCCCTATCTTCCCGAACGGATGGAATGCTTCGATATTTCCCATACCCAGGGAATCGAGACCGTTGCCTCCATGGTCGTCTTTGAACACGGCCAGCCGGCCAAGAAGGAATACCGCCGCTTTAAATTGAAGACCGTTCAGGGCAAACCGGACGACTTCAAGTCCATGGCCGAAATCATGGGCCGCCGCTACGGCGAAAAAGACTGGCCCGTGCCGGACCTCATCATCATCGACGGCGGCAAGGGCCAGCTCCACGCCGCCCTTCCCATCATCCGCGATGCCGGCTGTGAAGCGCCGGTCATCAGCTTGGCCAAGCGCATCGAAGAAGTCTTCGTCGAAGGCAGCAGCGAGTCCATCATCTTAAGCCATCACACGCCGGAACTGCAGCTCCTCCAGTCCATCCGCGACGAAGCCCACCGCTTTGCCATTACCTATCACCGGAATCTGCGCGGCAAGCGCAGTCTGGTGTCGGTATTGGACCACGTCGAAGGCATCGGCCCCAAGCGCCGCAAGGCCCTGTGGACGGCCTTTAAGACCCTGGCCGATATGAAGGCGGCGTCCATCGAAGAACTGGCTGCCGTGCCGGGCATGAACCGTCGTGCCGCTGAAAATATCTATGACTTTTTCCGCTTAGGGAGCGATGAAAAGCGGAAAATTGTCCAATAAATATGGTATAATAAAGAAACAGAAAAAATAAAGAGGAGGGATTCCTTATGATAAACAAGAAATTGCTCACCCTTTTGTGCGGAGCCTGGCTCATGGGGGCTGTCGCCATGGCAGCCTCGCCGGCCGTCATCGAAGACGCACCGAAGGCTGTCTATACCCATGATGATGGCAGTGTCCTGACCATCCAGTATCCGTCGGTCACCGTCGAAGGCAATGCCGCAGCGGCAGCTGTCATCGCCAATTATTTTGCCGATGAACAGGCTCAGGCTCAGGAGTTTTTTGCCCAGCAGGGGACGAAGGGCGTCAAGCTGACGGAAGAAAAGCATTATACGGTTACCTTGAACAATGGGAAATACCTGTCGTTCCTCGATGAAGGCTACCTCTATTTCGACCGAGCCGCTCATCCGACGAGCTGGAAGACGGGTGTCGTCTTCGACATGGAAACGGGCCGGCGCATTACGGACTGGCGCGAACTGGTCAAACCGGGTGATGAAAAGGCTTTCACCCTGCAAAAGATCACCAACAAGCTGACCTTGAGCGACCACGTCTTGTCGACCTATTTCAACGGCCTGACGGAAGATCCCAAGAATTTTTACCTCGATAAAAAAGGCAATATCCACTTCATTTTCGGCCAATATGAAGTAGCCCCATACTCGTCGGGAATCATCGATATTAATATGGGAAAACAGGCAAAATAGCCTTGCAATTTTTAAGACAATATGATATTATAATTGTGTAAAAATAATTAATAAGTATTATTTATTAATACGTCAATCAGGAGGGAAAGATTATGGATAAGTACGAATGCACAATCTGCGGCTACATTTATGATGAAGCTGAAGGCGACGCTGACAACGGTATCGCTGCTGGCACGAAGTTTGCTGATCTTCCGGAAGATTGGGTATGTCCGACCTGCGGTGCTGACAAAGGTTCCTTCACGAAGATGGACTAATGCAGCCATGAAAGCTGTCGCTTCGGCGGCAGCTTTTTTTATTGACAATCTCCTGAATGCACGATAAAATTAATACGTTAGACATAACCATTCTTCATGCTCCACATGATTTTGCAGGAGGTGCTTCTGTGAATTTAAAATATGTCAAAGGCAGCTACATGGATGAAATCATGGTTGACGGCCGCCCCGTTTTGTTTACCCTCGACGGACTTCCTGAAGGCCGGGAAGAACAGGCACAGCAGTATGCTGAGGAAATCTGGAACTGGGTCTTGGAACACCAGTCTCAGGTCGTTTCCCACGCACCGCTCATTGCCGGCTTCAAAAATAAGAAATGGCGTTCCGAGGGTGAGCCGGAAGTGACTGCTGAGGACATTATCGGGTGTCTGCAGCGCATTACCTCGATTTATGCCACCTATCAAGAAGGCTTTGACGTTTTCTTTGACACCAACGCGGTATTTGAAGAAAGATCGCTGGTCATCAGCATCGGCAAGAACTTCTTCTTTGAAGGTTTTAAACTCTTATAGTTTTGACTTCTGTTGTAGAATCGTCTGTAATGTGGTAAAATAAAGCATAATCTTTGATAGCGAGGTGAAGATCATGGCAAAACACATCATTACGATTAATACGGAATCGATCCAGAAGACGGCACAGCACGCTGGCTGCAGCGAATGTCAGACGTCCTGCCAGTCCGCCTGCAAGACTTCTTGCACCGTTGGCAATCAGATCTGCACAAAATAAGTTATTCAAGGAAAAGGGGCGTCGCTCACGCGGCACCCCGTTCTTTTTTATATGGAGGAAAGATTATTCATGGCTGAAATTAAACCAATGATTCATAAATACTGTCAAAACGGTACCTACATGCTCCTCGACGTCAACAGCGGCATCATCAACGTCATCGACAAGATGACCTACGATGTCCTCGACGTCTACGACGGCACGAACAAAGACGCCGTCTACGAAGCCTTTGCCGGTACGTACGATAAACAGGATCTCGACGACATCCTCGGCGAGCTCGATGAACTGATCAAGAAGGAACTCCTCTTCGCGCCCATGACGGAAAACTTCAAAGTCGTCGCCGAAGAAGAACCGGTCATTAAATCCCTGTGCCTCAACATCGCTCACGACTGCAACCTGCGCTGTCAGTACTGCTTTGCCTCCCAAGGCGACTACGACACGCACAAGCGGGAACTGATGAGCTTCGACGTAGCCAAGAATGCCGTCGACCTCTTGATTCGCAGCACTGAAGGCAAGCGCCAGCACTGCGAAATCGACTTCTTCGGCGGCGAACCGCTGATGAACTTCGGCGTCGTCAAACAGACCATCGAATACATCCGGGAGCAGGAAAAGATCCACGATAAGGTCTTCAAGCTGTCCCTGACGACCAACGGCATGCTCCTCGATCCGGCTAAGGTCAAGTACCTGACGGACAACCACATCAGCCTCATCCTGAGCCTCGACGGCCGTCCCGAAGTCCACGACCGCATGCGTCCCGACGCCGGCGGCCGCAGCTCCTATAAGACCTGTGCCGACAACCAGGTCTATGCGGCCAAGCACCGCAACGGGGAAGAGTACTACGTCCGCGGCACGTACACGACGTACAACCTGGACTTTACGAAAGACGTCGAACACATGGCCGACCTCGGCTTTGAAGGCCTGTCCATGGAACCCGTCGTCGGCGACGACCTGTCCTACGCCATTACCGAAAAGGACCTGCCCCGCATCTTCGACGAATACGACAACTTAGCCGAATTCTACTTGAAACGCCTCGACGAAGGCCGTCCCTTCATCTACTATCACTTCATCATGGACCTCTACCGCGGCCCCTGTATCGCCAAACGCCTCCGCGGCTGCGGTGCCGGCCACGAATACATGTGCGTCGTCCCCAACGGCGACATCTATCCCTGCCACCAGTTCGTCGGCCAGGACGAATACGTCATCGGCAACGTCTATGACGGCGTGACCAATACGACCCTGCCGCCCTTGTTCCGTGATATGCACGTCCTCAACAAGCCCATCTGCTGTGACTGCTGGGCCAAATTCTTCTGCAGCGGCGGCTGCCATGCCAACAACATCAAGTACGGCGGCGACATCAAGACGCCGTATGACCTGAGCTGCCGGATCCAGAAGAAACGCATCGAATGCGCTATGTATATCCAGGCGACGCTGGCCTTGCGCGGCCAGAAGGCTCGTCTCTTCGGCGACCCTGAAGAAGACTGCAACGGGTGCAATGCCTGTGGCTAAGCTGACGAAGATGATGAAACTCAAGCTGTTTCTGTGGCTCGTCGTCTACGCCTTTTTGATCTATGCCCTCATCGTCGACGGTCCGTCAACAGGTCTTTTGGGCCTGCTGGCGGCAGCCGTCGTCGTCTGCGGCATGCAGCTCTGGCTGCGCAGTGATTTGCGGGCCCGCTGGATGAAGGACAAAGGCCATAAAAAATAGTCAAAAAAGCGACTAAATAGGTTGACTTTGTGGCGTTTATGGAGTACATTAAGAACAGTACAGTAAGTGTATCTAAATGGTATACTTTATCAATATAGGAAATCATTACGTTTTTGCATCGCCGTGCAAGATTGACGTAAAACGTAGAACTTAACGTAGGAGTGATAATGATGAGTGAATTATTAAGAGTAGAAGGCTTGCATATCGCCGTCGAAGGCAAAGAAATCCTCAAGGGCCTCGATTTGACGATCAATACGGGCGAAACGCATGTCATCATGGGTTCCAACGGCGCCGGGAAATCGACGCTGTTCAATGCCATCATGGGCAATCCGAAGTACGTCGTCACGGCCGGGAAGATCTTTTTCGAAGGTCAGGACATTACGGAAGCTCCGGTCAACGAACGCGCCAAAGCCGGCATCTTCATGGCTTTTCAGCAGCCCATCGCCGTCCAGGGCATTTCCGTTGAAAACTTCGTCCGCAACGCCAAGAGCACCATTTCCGGCCAGCAGCGCATCATGCCTTTCCGCAAGAAGCTTCACGCCCAAATGGATCAGCTGAAGATGGACAAGTCTTACGCCGAACGCTATGTCAACGACGGCTTCTCCGGCGGGGAACGGAAAAAGACGGAAATCCTTCAGATGTGCATGCTCGAACCGAAGCTGACCATGCTCGATGAAATCGACTCGGGCCTCGACGTCGATGCTGTCCGTATCGTATCGGAAACGGTCGCTCAGTACCACAATGAAAACAATTCGATTATGGTCATTACTCACCACAGCGAAATCCTGCAGCAGCTCAAACCGGATTTCGTTCACATCCTGATCGACGGCAAGATCGTCAAGACCGGCGACGCATCCCTCATCCAGGCGATTGAAGCCAACGGTTACGACGCATACAAAGGCTAGTGGGAGGTACAGCTATGGCTGATAACAACGAAAAATTTGCCTCACAGCAGGCGAAGATGGCTGACGAACGCAAGACCATCGACACCTTTGCTGACTTTGGCAATATGTATAATTTTAAAAAAGATTTTACCTATTCCTATAAGACCGATGCCGGTCTGACGGAAGACATCGTTCGGGAAATCTCGGAAAAGAAGCACGAACCGCAGTGGATGCTCGATTTCCGCCTCAAGTCCCTGGACCTGTTCAACCGCATGGAATATCCGAACTGGGGTCCTGACATCAGCGAACTCGACATGGACAACATCGTCACCTACGTCCGCCCCAATTCCCAGATGAAAGGCAATTGGGACGACGTACCGGACGATATCAAGGATACCTTTGACCGCCTGGGCATCCCCGAAGCGGAAAAGACGTCTTTGGCCGGTGTCGGCGCTCAGTACGACTCGGAAGTCGTCTATCACAGCATCCAGGACGAACTCGTCCAGCAGGGCGTCGTCTACACCGACTTCGACACGGCCCTCGATCAGTACGAAGACATCGTCAAGGCTCACTTCATGAAGCTCGTCCCGCCGACGGACCATAAGTTTGCCGCCCTTCACGGCGCCGTTTGGTCCGGTGGCTCCTTCGTCTACGTGCCGGCCGGCGTCGACGTATCGATTCCTTTGCAGAGTTATTTCCGCCTCAATGCACCGGGGGCAGGCCAGTTCGAACACACCATGATCATCGTCGAAAAGGGGGCCAAGGTCCACTTCATCGAAGGCTGTTCGGCTCCGAAATACAACGTAGCCAACCTCCATGCCGGCTGCGTCGAACTGTTCATCGGCGACGATGCAGAGCTGACCTATTCGACCATTGAAAACTGGTCCAAGAATATGTACAACCTCAATACGAAGCGGGCCATCGTCGGCAAAAACGGCCGCATCAACTGGGTCACGGGCTCCTTCGGTTCCCATACGTCGTGCCTCTATCCCATGAGTATCCTCAATGGCGAAGGCGCGCACTGCGAATTTACAGGCGTCACCTTTGCCGGGGCCGGCCAGTTCCTCGATACGGGCTCCAAGGTCGTCCACAACGCGCCCAATACGACGAGCAACATCAACTCCAAGTCCCTCAGCAAGAGCGGCGGCGTCAGCATTTACCGCGGCAGCGTCGTCATCAACCCGCCGGCCGACGGAGCCAAGGCCAACGTCAGCTGCGAATCGCTGATGCTCGACGAAGAGTCCCAGTCCGATACGATCCCGGCTATCATCGTCAAGAACGACAACATCGACCTCGGTCATGAAGCTTCCATCGGCCGTATTTCCGATGAAGCCATCTTCTATCTCATGAGCCGCGGCCTCAGTGAAGATGACGCCCGGGCCATGCTCGTCCGCGGCTTCGTCGAACCCGTATCCAAGGCTTTGCCCCTTGAATATGCCGTAGAAATGAATAACCTGATCAACCTCGAACTCAAAGGTTCGTTGAAATAGGGAGGAGGAATATTATGGCAGCTAATACAGATAAAATCCAGTATAACCAACTCCCGCGCCCGACTTTTCGCTGGATGAAAGTTAATTACCTCGAATTGGACCGCCTGCCTGAACAGGAAGGTTCGGCCTATCGCCCGGAAGAACGCCACGACGGCGACGTTTCGGTGAACTTCTATGACGGCAACGGCATTCCCGACCTCGGTGATTTTGAGGGTTCCAATGGGGAAGCCCTTGAAAGTGCACTGCACAAGGCCAATTCCGGCGTTGCCGTTACCATCGGCGAACACCAGAAGGGCACGGTTCACTTGAAATACAGCGTCAGCTCGGACTTGCCCCAGCTTTCGGCACAGCTCAAAATCGAAGCGGCACCGTACAGCGATGTGACGGTCTTCCTCGAATTTGACGGCGACGCCGACGACGGCATGGTCAACTTCCTGACCTACGTCAAGACCGACGAACATGCCCGCGTCAAGATCAGCAAGGTCCAGCTCAACGGCCGCAGCGTGCGCCACGTCGAACACCGCTACGGCGATGCCGGCAAGGAAAGCACCATCGACTACGTCAGCGCCGAATTAGGCGGCAAGACGGCCATTGTCTACTATAAGACCGACCTCATGACCGACGAAAGCAACTTCAACAGCCAGGCCATGTACCTCGGCGATGACGACCAGATCGTCGACTTCTCCTATTGGGTCCCGACCAAGGGCGTCAAGACCAATACGGACATCTTGACGACAGGGGCTCTCCTCGATACGTCGAAGAAATACTTCCGCGGGACCATCGACTTCCTGCGGGGCAGCAAGAAGGCCGTCGGGTCTGAATCGGATATCTGCATCCTCCTCAGCCCCCAGGTCCATTCCATCTCCGTACCGCTCCTGCTCTGCAAGGAAGACGACGTCGTCGGCAACCATGCCGCCAGCGCCGGCCAGATCGACCAGGACAAGCTGTTCTACCTCATGAGCCGCGGATTCAATGAAATCGGCGCCCAGCTGATTATCGTCGAATCCAATATCCGCCCGGTCATCGACGCCCTCGGTGACAAGGATTTAGAAAATAAAGCGCTCCAAGCTGTACGTGAAAAAATGCAGTTCTGCCGCAAGAAAGGTGATTGCCATGCTAAATGTACGCAAAGATTTCCCAATCTTGACTAAGGTCCATAACGGACATCCCATCGTTTATTTTGATAACGCCGCTACGACGCAGAAACCGCGTCAGGTCATCGACGCCATCGTAGATCTCCTCGAACATCACAATGGCAATCCCCACCGCGGCGCTCATATCCTCAGCATCGAAGCCGGCGAACTGTACGATGAAGCTCGTGAATCGGTCCGCCGCTTCATCAACGCTCCGTCGACGGAAGAAATCGTCTTCGTCCGCAATACGACGGAAGCCTTGAACCTCATCGCCCGCAGCTACGCTGAACCGAAACTGAAAAAGGGCGACAAGATCGTCATCCCCATTTCCGAACACCATTCCAACCTGGTCACCTGGCAGCGGGTCTGCGAAAAGACCGGTGCCGTCCTGGAATTCATGTACCTCGATAAAGAAGGCCACTTCACGGATGAAGATTTGGCCAAGATCGACGACAAGACCAAGATCGTTTCCTTCGCGGCCGTCAGTAACGTCTTCGGCATGAAGCGTCCCGTCAAGGATATCGTCGCCAAGGCTCATTCCGTCGGTGCCGTTGCCATCGTCGACGGCGCTCAGTCCGTACCGCACATGAAGACCGACGTCCAGGATCTCGACTGCGACTTCTTCGTCTTCTCCGGCCACAAGATGTGCGGCTCGGCCAGCACGGGCGTCCTCTACGGGAAAAAGGCCATCCTCGAAGGGATGGAACCCTTCCTCCTCGGCGGCGACATGATCGAATACGTCAAGGAACAGTCGACGACCTTCAACGAACTGCCCTTCAAATTCGAAGCCGGCTCGCAGAACGTCGAAGGCGCTGTGGCCCTCCACGCTGCCATCGACTACTTGGAAAACCTCGGCATGGATAAGGTCGAAGCCCACGAAGAAGCCTTGACCAAACGCTGCCTGGAAGGGATGGAAAAGATTCCTCACATCCACATCATCGGCAGCACCGATCCGACGGAAAAGACCGGTGTCATCACCTTCACCATCGACGGCGTCCATCCTCATGACGCAGCGACCATCCTCGACAGCTTCGGCATCGCCATCCGTTCGGGTCACCACTGCGCCCAGCCTCTCGGCGCTCATTTAGGCGTAGAAGCGTCGAACCGGGCCAGCTTCTATATTTACAATACGGAAGAAGAAGTCGACTACTTCCTGGAAAAACTGCCTCTCGTCCGCAAGCAGATGGGTTTTAAAGACTAAGGAGTGTTCAACGAGTTATGGAAAATATGAACGAATTGTATTCCGACATCATTCTGGAACACAATCAATCGCAAGCCAATAAACGCCTCTTGGACGTTGCCAACATCAGTGAACACGGCCACAATCCGAGCTGCGGCGACGATATTACCCTTCAGGCCGACATTCAGGACGGCGTCGTCAAAGATGCTGCCTATACGGGCCACGGCTGTGCCATCAGCCAGGCTTCGGCGGATATCATGATCGACCTCATCAAAGGTAAGAGCGTCGAAGAAGCCCTTCGTCTGGTCGATCTCTTCCTGGACATGATCAAGCGGGAAATCACCGACGATGATGAGCTGGAAGAATTGGAAGACGCCATCGCCTTGAAGAACATTTCCAACATGCCGGCCCGCGTCAAATGCGCCGTCTTGGCATGGCATACCTTAAAGGCTGCCTTGGAAAAAGGCCAAAACTAAATCTTCCTAAAAACAAAGTGCCTCTGTAGGGCATGATAAAAGGACAGTCCCAGACGGGGCTGTCCTTTTTGTATCGCTAAGATGATATCCTTGTGTTACGCCTGAGCTTTATCTTCCGTGTCGGTTGTCCCTTTGAACTGCAGGTAGACGAAGACGACGAAGGCGATGGCGAAGGCGATGACGCTGGTCATTTGTGCCGATTTCAGGCCCAGGGTCAGGTCGACGTAGTCGCCGCGGAGAAATTCCAAGAAGAACCGTTCGATGGCGTAGAGCATGACGTAGAGGCTGAATACCTGGCCCTTCTTGTGGGGGAAGGAGCTGTAAAAGAGGAGGGCGACGAAGACCAGGACGTCGATCTGTCCTTCCCAGACTTCGGCCGGCCATAAGGGCTGGCTGCTGTAGGTCTGATAGGCGAGGGTCGATTCGGGATAGACGATGCCGAAGTTGCCCCCCGTCGGATGGCCGAAGGCGTCGCCGTTCATGAGGTTGGCCATGCGGCCGATGGACTGGCCCAGGATGATGGCCGGTGCCAACAGGTCGCCGAAGGCCCAGGTGTCGATATGGTAGTGTTTTGTATAGAGGTAGCCGGCAATGGCGCCGAATAAGAGGCCGCCCTGGATGGCCATGCCCCCTTGCCAGACGTAAGGGATTTCCGTCAGGTGATGCTGGTAGTAGGCCCAGTCGAAGAAGAAGACGTCCCACAGGCGGCCGCCGACGATGCCCGCCAGGCCGCAGTACATGGTGAAGTCGAAGATGTGGACGTGCCAGCCGCGGCCGTCGCGCTTCATGATGTAGTACGCCGTAAGACCCGACGAGATGATGCCCAGCATAAATAACAGTCCGTAAGCCCGGACGGGGAAGGAGCCGATGAAAAATAGATACTGATGCAATATAAAACCTCCTTTGGGTGTGGTATAATGAAAAAATATGGACGGGATTTGTTCGCGTTCACCATAGAATTATACAGGATTGAACTTTTTTTTCCAATCCTCACGAGGAGGAAAGAATGATGAAATATAACCGTGTCATAAAAACTTCCTGCCTGACGGGACTGATTACCTTGTCTCTGACGGCTTTTTCCTTTGCGGCCGTCCCCGGCGACGACAGCGCTAAAGCGACGGACCCGGCTTTTAACGTGCCGACCGTGGCCAACCCCATTCCCGATGAAGTCGTAAAGGACCTTGAAATCGTCGAAGACCAGGGCCGCTGGCTCGTATCGGACAAGGCCCTCAGCCGCTACGGCATCAAAGAAGCCGACAAGAGCAAGGGGACCTATTGGTTCCGCCTGCCCAAGGCTGAAAACGGCTCGACGGCCTGGCAGGGTACTCCCGTTCAGCTGACCCTTCCGGGACGGGCCGTCAGCGGCGGCCGGACCATCAATATCAAAAACGTCCGCCGTCCCCTTGGCATCAGCTACGTCCTGGCCGAAAATCCGACCGAGAAAAACAGCCTCCTGCCGCCAAAGCAGCCCGTAAACACGGCTCCCGAACTGCGCCGGGAAGGCGATCGTCAGCCGGCCGCCTCTAAGGAAGGGAAGATGGGCCTGGTCCTTTTTTGGGATCCCCTCATGAAGGAAGACCCTGATCTCCCGGAACTGCGGACTCACCAGCCGATCATGTCGCCGACGGCCTTCCGCCTGACCAAGAGCGGTATCGAGCTGCGCAACCCCGACTTCGACATGCTGGCCGAAACCTACGCCGCTAAGGGCTACGCCATGTGGCCTCTCGTCGACAATAACTTTGATCCCAAGGTGACCCACGAAATCCTGTCCGACAGCCGCCTTCAGGATACGATGGTCCGCCAGCTCATAGGCTATGCCATCCTCTATGATTTTAAGGGCTACAACATCGACTTTGAAAACATCAATTACAGCGATAAGGATAAATTGACGGCCTTCGTCCGCAAGATTTCCGACGCCGCCCATGCTTACGGCCTGAAACTGTCCATGGACGTGACGCCGCCGTCGGACAGCCCCAACTGGTCCATGGTCTACGACCGGGCCGCCCTGGCACCGCACCTGGACTACCTGATGATCATGGCCTACGATCAGGTCGGCCGGACCAGCCCCGTCGCCGGTCCTGTCGCAACCTACCCTTGGGTAGAACGAGCCGTTCAGAATACGCTGAAATTGGCGCCTGCCGATAAGATCGTCCTGGGCATGCCCCTTTACATGCGGCTGTGGTATGAATCGAAAGACGGCCGCGACCTGCCGCAGGACATTTCCGACTGGCCGGCTGTCGTCGGGGAACCGCCGGTAAAAGCTGCCAAGGCCGATGTCCGTAAAGACGAAGATCAGGCCAAGGTGAATGAGCCGATGCAGGTCGAAATTGAAACGGCAGCGGAAGAAGCGGCCCGTCAGGCTGCCGAAAACAAAGCGGGCGTCATCGTTCCCATCGACTTTGACGGCAATACGTATAAACGGGCTGCCGTACAGCCTGCGAAAAAAGCTGCCAAACCGGCGGCATCGGCACCTCAGACAGCTGCCGGCGGCAAGGCCAAGCTCTTCGTCCGGACCCTCACCATGGCCGACAGCGAAGCCGTTCTCAAGGCCTATAAGAACTACGTCGTCTGGAAGCCCGACCTGGGCCTCTATTACTTGGAACTGCCCTTAAAAACGGGGACTGTTAAAATTTGGATAGAAGATGAAAAATCCTTAAAAGCTAAGGCTGAACTCATCCAAACTTATGGATTGAAGGGCGCAGCTTTTTGGCGAAAAGGATTTGAACCGGCCCATTTTTGGCAGGGATTTGCAAAACATGAATTGACTTGACGCCATGAGGCCACTATAATAATATTCAAGACGCTGTAAGACAGGCTGTCTTTATTTTGACTGGGGCAGGATAGGAGGCTCTTATATTGGAAAAGTATATTCCACAGGAAATCGAAAAGAAATGGCAGCACGTATGGGAAGAACACCACTGTGACTGCTGCAGCGAAGACAACGGCAAACCGCCGTATTACGTATTGGAAATGTTCCCGTATCCGTCGGGGAATCTTCATATGGGCCACGTCCGCAACTACACCATCGGCGACGTCATCGCCCGCTACCGCCGCATGAACGGCTACAACGTTCTCCATCCTATGGGTTACGATGCCTTCGGCATGCCTGCTGAAAACGCAGCCATTAAACACAATATTCCGCCGGCAGAATGGACGTACAGCAACATTGAAAACATGACCCGTCAGCAAAAGGCCCTGGGCCTGTCCTACGACTGGGACCGCGAAGTAGCGACGTGCCATGAAAAGTATTATAAATGGACCCAGTGGATCTTTGAACTGTTCTACAAACGGGGCCTGGCCTACCGCAAAGAAGCCAAGGTCAACTGGTGCGATACGTGCAACACCGTCCTTGCCAACGAACAGGTCATTGACGGCAAGTGCTGGCGCTGCGACAATCCCGTCGTCAAAAAGGACCTCAAACAGTGGTTCTTCAAGATCACGGACTATGCCGACCGCCTCTTAGACGACCTCAAAGAACTGCCGGGCTGGCCGGAACGGGTCAAGACCATGCAGAAGAACTGGATCGGCCGCAGTGAAGGGGCCGAATTCTCCTTCGACATCCCGGAAATCGGCAAAAAGGTACCCATGTTCTCGACCCGTGTCGATACGATCTTCGGCGTTACCTACATCGTCCTGGCTCCGGAACACGAATACGTTGCCGACCTCATCAAAGGCAAGGAAAATGAAGCCGAACTCCGGGCCTTCATTACGCGCATGAAGAACATGAGCGACATCGACCGCACGGCAACGGACGCCAAGAAGGAAGGCATGTTTACCGGGGCTTATGCCGTAAATCCGGTCAACAACGAAAAGGTCCCCATTTGGATCGCCAACTACGTCTTGGCCGACTACGGCACCGGCGCCGTCATGGGCGTACCGGCTCACGACCAGCGCGACTGGGAATTTGCTAAAGAATTTGGCCTGCCCCTGCGCCTCGTCGTCCAGAATAAAGAACAGAACCTCGATCTTGCGACCATGGAAGGGGCCTACCACGAACCGGGCACCTTGGTCAATTCCGGTGAATTCAACGGCCTGACCGACGAAGAAGGCCGCAAAGTCATCACCAAATGGCTGGCTGACAAAGGCCTTGGCAAAAAGACCGTAAACTATAAGCTCCGGGACTGGCTCATTTCCCGTCAGCGCTATTGGGGCGCTCCCATTCCCATCATCTACTGCCCGACCTGCGGCGAACAGCTCGTCCCCGAAGACCAGCTGCCGGTCAAGCTGCCGGAAGACGTCGAATTCACGGCCGGTGCCGTATCGCCCTTGGCGACGAGCAGCAGCTTTGTCAACTGCACCTGCCCGAAATGCGGCGGCCCGGCGAAACGGGAAACGGATACGATGGACACCTTCATCTGCTCGTCGTGGTACTTCCTGCGTTATACCGACGCCCGCAACGACGAACAGGCCTGGGATCCCAAGAAGGGCAATCACTGGATGAACGTCGACCAGTACATCGGCGGCATCGAACACGCCATCCTTCACCTCATGTACTCCCGCTTCTTCATGAAGGTCTTCCATGACGCCGGCCTCATCGAAGCGAAAGAACCTTTTGAACGCCTCCTGACCCAGGGGATGGTTCTCCTCGACGGCAGCAAGATGAGTAAATCTAAGGGCAACATCGTATCGCCGGAAGATATCATCGCCAAATACGGTGCCGATACGGCCCGCTTATTCATCCTCTTTGCCGCTCCGCCCGAACGCGATCTGGCTTGGTCCGATCAGGGCGTCGAAGGATCGTACCGTTTCCTCAACCGCGTATGGCGCATCGTTCACCAGTTCCGGGATATGGAAAAAGCCGGTGACTCCCATAAGGCCTATACCGAAGGGGAAAAAGAACTGCGCTTTGAAGAATTCAAGGCCATTTCCAAGGTCACGGAAGACGTCCTCGGTAAAGACGGCGAATACGGCCTCAATACAGCCGTCAGCTCGATCATGGAATTCGTCAACGCCATGCACGCCTATGCCGGCGCCAACACGACGATCCATGACGACGTAGCTCTTGAAGCCAATAAGAACCTGCTCAAGATGCTGGCGCCCTTTACGCCGCATATTACGGAAGAACTGTGGCAGATCTGCGGCTTTGAAGGCAGCGTCCACCAGGAATCCTGGCCGGAAGTCGATAAGACGGCCCTCGTCGTCGATGAAATCGAACTGCCGATCCAGGTCAACGGCAAAGTCCGCGACCGCCTGACCGTCGCCGTCGATGCCGATAAGGAAGCCCTCGAAGCACAGGTCCTGGCCCTGCCGCATATTAAAGAATTCATCGGCGATAAAAAGGTCGTCAAATTTATCGTCGTACCGAAGAAAATCATCAATATCGTCGTTAAATAAAGAAATGTGAATATACTTAACAAAGGAGGGGACTGTCTGTCAGGCAGTCTCCTTTTCTTTAGATTGTACTTATTGTAACGTAATCTGTACCTGAAAGGAGATTGACATGAAGCCTTTTACGCCTTGGCCCGAGCGCATTGTCCGTCAAAACCACTGCCTCAATACCGTTCCCTGCGCCGTCTTGGTGCCGGTCATTCACAAAGACGGGGAAGAACATTTGGTTTTTGAAGTCCGCAGTTCTAAGCTCGACTGGCAGCCCGGAGAAATCTGCTTTCCCGGCGGCCGCATCGATAAGACCGACAAGAGTCCCTTGGCGGCAGCCCTGCGGGAAACGAAGGAAGAACTGGGCGTTTCTGCCGACCACATCCACCTCTGGGGCCCCCTGGACTACCTGGAATCGCCCGTCGGCGTCACCGTCTGGCCCTTTGCCGCCTATATGGATACGGCGGATTTTACCTTGAGCACCGGTGAAGTGGATCACACCTTTACGGTTCCCTTGAAATGGTTCGACGACCATCAGCCGGAAATCGGCAACATCGAGCTGGCAACCCGGCCGGCACCGGACTTCCCGAAGGACCTGGAGATGCCCATGCGAGGCCAGTGGCGGCCGCGCCGGACCTACCAGGTAAAGATTTATACGTACGGCGATTATAAAATTTGGGGAATTACGGCACATATCCTTGACAACTTTAGGGGTATCCGTGCTATAATACAACCGTAAGCTTTCCTAAATATTTGTAACCAGTATAGTTAGGTATAAGAATAAAAACCGACAGTAAAAATGAGACGTACCGTGTCAAGGCTATTTTCTCCTTTTTGCCTTGCTAGTACCAAAAAGTCTTGTTAATACTTTAAGATGAGAAAATGGAATGGTTATATTGTGATTTATAGCACTTTTGCTATTGATTTAACTTGTGAAAAGTTGTACAATGCACTTGTAAGCACTGAGACCGTGTGAATATATATCCAAGCTGTTTTTTTGTATCAACCGGACAATGTATTGTCTCAGATTTCAGGTTTTATCTTAAGGCTTTACTGTAAATTAACTATACACTAAGGAGAGTGGACACATCATGGATTTTAACTTAACAGAAGTACAACAGGATTTCATGAACCTCGCTAGAGATTTCGGTGAAAAGAGATTAGCTCCTACGATCATGGAACGCGACCATCAGGGCATTTATGATGACGCACTGATCGCTGAACTGCTCAGCTTGGGCATCACAGGCGCTTACTTTGAAGAAAAGTACGGCGGTGCCGGCGATGACGGCGGCGACGTTTTGAGCTACATCTTGGCTGTTGAAGAATTAGCTAAATACGATGCTGGCGTTTCCATCACCTTGTCTGCAACGGTTTCCCTCTGTGCTAACCCGATTTGGCAGTTCGGCACGGAAGAACAGAAAGAAAAATTCTTGGTTCCCTTGGTTGAAGGCACGAAACTCGGCGCTTTCGGCTTGACCGAACCGAATGCCGGCACGGACGCTTCCGGCCAGCAGACTGTCGCTGTTAAAAACGACGACGGCACGTACACCCTGAACGGCTCCAAGATCTTCATCACCAATGGCGGCCATGCTGATATCTACATTGTCTTCGCTATGACCGACAAGAGCAAAGGCAACCACGGCATCACGGCCTTCATCCTCGAAGACGGCATGCCCGGCTTCACTTATGGTAAAAAAGAAGACAAGATGGGCATCCATACGTCCGTCACGATGGAACTCGTATTCCAGGACGTCAAAGTTCCGGCTGAAAACATGCTCGGCGAAGAAGGCAAAGGCTTCAAGATCGCTATGATGACCCTCGACGGCGGCCGTATCGGCGTCGGCGCTCAGGCTCTCGGCATCGCAGAAGCTGCTTTGGCAGATGCTGTTGAATACTCCAAACAGCGTGTACAGTTCGGCAAACCGCTCTGCAAATTCCAGTCCGTTTCCTTCAAATTGGCTGACATGAAGATGCAGATCGAAGCTGCTCGCAACCTCGTTTACAAAGCTGCTTGCTTGAAACAGGAAGGCAAACCGTTCACGGTTGAAGCTGCTATCGCAAAACGCGTTGCTTCCGACGTTGCTATGCGTGTTTCCACTGAAGCTGTCCAGATCTTCGGCGGCTATGGCTACAGCGAAGAATATCCGGCTGCTCGTCATATGCGCGATGCTAAGATCACTCAGATCTACGAAGGCACGAACGAAGTTCAGCTCATGGTTACAGCTGGTGCTCTGTTAAGATAATTGAAGTTTATGATGCAGGCTTGGCATCAGCCAAGCCTGTTGCATAAAAAAAGACTTTAGGAGGCAAACGTAAATGGAAATATTGGTATGTGTCAAACAGGTTCCGGACACAGCAGAAGTTAAGATTGACCCCGTAAAAAATACCATCATCCGTGCTGGTGTTCCTAACATTTTCAACCCCTTCGACCAGAACGCACTGGAAGGTGCTCTGCAGTTGAAAGACGCTGATAAGGATAACGTCAAAGTCACGTTACTCTCCATGGGTCCTGAACAGGCTAAAGATGTCCTTCGTGAAGGTCTCGCTATGGGTGCTGACGATGCTTATCTCGTATCTGACCGTAAACTCGGCGGCTCCGATACGTTAGCCACGGGCTATGCTTTGGCACAGGCTGTTAAAAAAGTTGCTGAACTCAAAGGCATCGAAAAATTTGATTTGGTTCTTTGCGGCAAACAGGCTATCGACGGCGATACCGCTCAGGTTGGCCCGCAGATCGCTTGCGAACTCGGTATTCCGCAGATTACGTATGCTCGCGACATCAAAGTCGAAGGCGACAAAGTCACTGTCCAGCAGGAAAATGAAGAAGGCTACATCGTAACTGAAGCTAATTTCCCTGTCCTCATCACCGCTGTAAAAGACTTGAATGAACCGCGTTTCCCGACCATTCGCGGCACGATGAAAGCAAAACGCCGTGAAATCCCGACCTTAGACGCTGCTGCTATCGGCGTTGACGAAACGCTTATCGGTTTGAGTGGTTCTCCGACAAAAGTTCGTAAAACTTTCACTCCGCCTCAGAGATCCGGCGGTCTCGTTCTCAAAGTTGAAGACGACAACGAACAGGCAATCGTCGACCAGCTCATGGAAAAACTGACTGCCCAGAAAATCATTTAATTCAAGGAGGAACAGTGAAAATGGATTTAGCAGAATGCAAAGGCATTTATGTAATTGCTGAACAGTTTGAAGGCAAATTACGTGATGTATCTTTTGAATTGTTGGGTCAGGCCCGCATCTTGGCTGACACCATTGGCGACGAAGTCGGCGCTATTCTTATTGGTAAAGATGTAAAACCGTTGGCACAGGAATTGATCGCTCACGGTGCTCATAAAGTTTTCGTCTATGACGATCCGAAACTCGAACATTACAATACGACAGCATATGCAAAAGTTCTTTGCGACTTCTTCGAAGAAGAAAAAGCTAACGTATTCCTCGTCGGTGCTACCAACATCGGCCGTGACCTCGGCCCTCGCGTTGCCAACACCTTGAAAACGGGCCTTACGGCTGACTGCACGCAGCTCAGCGTTGACGACGACGGCAAGACCATCGTTTGGACTCGTCCGGCTCTCGGCGGCAACATCATGGCTGAAATCATTTGTAAAGACAACCGCCCGCAGATGGGTACGGTTCGTCCGCACGTTTTCAAAAAACCGGAAGCTGACCCCAATGCAACGGGTGAAGTTATCGAAAAAGAAGTTAAAGTTTCTGATGCTGACATGATGACTCGTTTCGTCGAACTCATTAAAATGGGCGGCGAAGGCGTTAAGATCGAAGACGCTGACATCATCGTTTCCGGCGGCCGCGGCATGAATGGTGAAGAACCGTTCGCTACGGGCATCCTGAAAGAATGCGCAGACGTTCTCGGCGGCGCTGTCGGTGCTTCCCGTGCCGCAGTTGACGCTGGCTGGATCAGCGCTCTCCATCAGGTCGGCCAGACGGGTAAAACCGTTGCTCCGAAGATCTACATTGCCTGCGCTATCTCCGGTGCTATTCAGCACTTGGCTGGTATGTCCGGCTCTGACTGCATCATCGCCATCAACAAAGACGAAGATGCTCCGATCTTCAAAGTTTGCGACTACGGTATCGTAGGCGATGTCTACAAAGTTCTTCCGATGCTCACCGCAGCTATCAAGAAACAGAAAGGCCTCGCATAAGCTACTTGATTGTGAATGATAAAAGCACTGTCTCTCTGAGACAGTGCTTTTTTTGTGAAATATTCCGGGTGGAAAGATGGTTTCTCTCACTTGACAAGGCCCGAAACGTGCCGTATAATTTACGCATACCTTAGATATAAGAGAAAAGCTTTGAAAAGGACAACACTTTACAGCTCCTTTATGACAGAGAGAGGTACGTTGCTGGGAGTACCTTATAAAGACTGAAAAGTTACCGCCTTAGAGCTGAGTTTCTGAACTGAGTAAGAAACTCCGGACGCCCCGTTACGGCGCTTGAGTACGCTGGGATTTTTCCCGGTGAACTAGGGTGGAACCACGTGAGTAATGCTCTCGTCCCTTGAGGACGAGGGCTTTTTTTATTAAGGAGGATGTTTCGTATGGCAGAATTACTGTTGAAAGATGGAAGCAAAAAACAATTTTCCGATGGCATTTCTCTTGCCCAGGCCGTAAAAGAACTGAGCAACAGTCTTGCTAAAAAAGTATTGGTCGCAAGGGTAAACGGCGAAGTCACGGACCTTCGTGAAACTATCGTCGACGGCTCGACGGTCGAATTCTTCACCTTTGCCGATCAGGAAGGGAAGGATACCCTTCGCCATACAGCCTCTCATATCATGGCCCAGGCGATCCAGCACCTCTATCCGGGCGTCAAGTTCGCCATCGGCCCGTCCATTGAAAACGGTTTCTACTATGACCTCGATACAGAACACCGCTTCACACAGGACGACTTCGGTGCCATTGAAGCTGAAATGGCTAAGATCGTAAAAGAAAATCTTCCCATTACCAAAGAAATCCTCTCCCGTGCCGACGCGTTGAAGATGTTCAAAGATGCCGGCCAGGATTATAAAGTAGAACTCATCCAGGACCTTCCGGAAGATGCCGTCATCTCCGTCTATCGCCAAGGCGACTTCTACGACCTCTGTGCCGGTCCGCACTGCGAATCGACAGGCCGGGTTAAAGCCTTTAAGATCCAGACCGTCGCCGGTGCCTACTGGCGGGGCGATGAAAAGAATAAGATGCTCCAGCGTATCTACGGGACGGCTTTTGAAAAGAAATCCGAACTCGACGACTACTTGAAGATGATGGAAGAAGCTGAAAAGCGTGACCATCGTAAATTGGGCAAACAGCTCGGCCTGTTCATGCTCAGCGAATACGGCCCGGGCTTCCCGTTCTTCCTGCCGAAGGGCATGATCGTCCGCAACCTGCTCATCGACTACTGGCGCGAAGTTCACCGCCGCTACGGCTACCAGCAGGTCATGACTCCGATGATCATGAACCGCGAACTCTGGGAAACTTCCGGTCACTGGGATCATTACAAAGAAAACATGTACTTCACCAAGATCGACGATGAAGACTATGCCATCAAACCGATGAACTGCCCGGGCGGCATGTTGGTCTATGCCAACGAACCTCATTCCTATAAGGAACTGCCCCTGCGCATCGGCGAACTGGGACTCGTTCACCGTCATGAATTGTCCGGCGCCCTCCACGGCCTGTTCCGCGTCCGCTGCTTCACTCAGGACGATGCCCACATCTTCATGATGCCCAGCCAGATCGAAGACGTCATCCAGGAAACGATTCGCCTCTTCGACGAAGTCTATGCTACCTTCGGTTTGACCTACCACGCTGAACTGTCGACTCGTCCGGACAACTCCATGGGCGACGACGCTACCTGGGAAATGACGACCGATGCCCTGCGCAAAGCCATGGATGACTTCGGCCTCGACTACAGCATCAACGAAGGCGACGGCGCCTTCTACGGTCCGAAGATCGACTTCCACTTGAAGGACTCCATCGGCCGTACCTGGCAGTGCGGTACCATCCAGCTCGATATGCTCCTGCCGGAAAAATTCAACCTGACCTACACCGGGGAAGACGGCCAGAAACACCGTCCGGTCATGATCCACCGCGTCGTCTACGGTTCGATCGAACGCTTCATCGGCATCTTGACCGAAAACTATGCCGGCGCCTTCCCGACCTGGCTGGCTCCGGTCCAGATCAAGATCCTGCCGATCTCTGAAAAACACTTGGCCTACTGCCAGGACGTTGCCAAGAAGATGGAAGCCAAAGGCATCCGCGTCGAAGTGGATGAAAGCAATGAAAAACTGGGTTACAAGATCCGCAAGGCACAGATGGAAAAAGTTCCTTACATGGCCGTCGTCGGCGATAAGGAAATGGAAAACGGTGCCTTCGGCCTGCGCGACCGCTCGAAAGGTGATTTAGGCGACAAGCCGATCGATGACGTCATCGAACACATCCTTCGTGTGAGCGCAACTAGAGAAGGCTAATCTCCTTTGTCGAAAGCATGCCCTATGGTAAGCCCTCGAAGGACGAAATCGCTTATACTGTCATTCGCTGTCTCAGGACAGTGAAAAGGGGCTGTTTTTAGGAACAGCCCCCTTTCTTTTTTCTATAAAGGAGTTTCTATGATAATCAACTGGTATCCCGGCCATATGGCCAAGGCCAAGCGCCTGATTCAGGAAAATCTCAAAATCATCGACGTCGTCATCGAACTCGTCGACGCCCGCATCCCCTTGAGCAGCACCAACCCCATGATCAAATCCCTCATCGGCGACAAGCCGTCCGTCGTCGTCCTCAATAAGGCCGATTTGGCCGATCCGGCCGTCGTCGACGAATGGGTGGCCTACTATAAACAGCAGGGGAGAAAGGTCATGGCCCTCAATAGCAAAGGCGGCAAGGGAGTCAAACAGCTCGTGTCCCTCATCCGCTCCTTAGCGGCGCCCAAGCTCGAACGCTGGAAGGCACGGGGCCTCAAGAACCGCGCCGTCCGGACCATGATCCTGGGTATCCCCAACGTCGGCAAGTCGACGCTGATCAATAAGTTGTCCCACAGAAGCGCCGCCAAGACGGCCGATAAGCCCGGGGAAACGAAGGGCAAGCAGTGGGTCCACATCGGCGACCAGCTCGACCTCCTCGATACGCCGGGCGTCTTGTGGCCGAAACTTGAAAATCAGACCAGTGCCTACCGATTGGCCGCAACGGGGGCCATTTCCGACACGGTCTTCGATATGGAAACGGTCATTTGCCGGCTCATCGAGGAGCTGACCGACCGCTATCCGGAAGCCCTGAAAGGCCGCTATAAGCTGGAAGCCCTCAGCGACAAACCTTTAGAAACGATTGAAGCCATCGGCCGCAAGCGGGGCTGTATCGTCTCAGGCGGCGTCGTCGACTTAGAAAAGACATATAAACTCATTTTGAAGGAATTCCGCGAAGGCGTAATCGGCGCCATTTCCCTCGACCGCCTCGGTGAATTTGAAGGGGATGAATGACATGGACATTGCCAAATTAAAGGTAGCCGACCTGAAAGAGCTGTTGGCCCAAGGCCGGGACATCGAAGCGTTGCTTTCGGCCATGAAGGGCGACGGCCGGGTGTCGGTCCGAAAGCTGGCCGACACCTACATGAAGCGGAAAATCAAGGAAGAAGAGGAACGGGAACGGGTCCTTCACCTCTATGATCCGGAAGGGCAGTATTACCGCCAGGGCCTGTACCATGTGGCCGGTATCGACGAAGCCGGCCGCGGGCCTGCGGCAGGGCCGGTCATGGTAGCCGCCGTCATCCTGCCGCCCTTTTGGGACTGTCCGGGTCTTAATGACAGCAAAAAAGTACAGCCCGCCAAACGAGACGAGCTGTACGATAAAATCATGGCCGAAGCCGTGGCCGTGTCGTGTATCGCCAAATCAGAAAAGGACATCGACCGCCTCGACATCTACCATGCGACGATGCAGGCCATGTACGAGACGGTAGAAGGCCTTGCCGTTCCGGCCGAAGCCGTCCTGGTCGATGCCATGCCCCTGCGGGACCTTACGATGCCGCATCGGTCCCTGGTCCACGGCGACGCCTTAAGCGCGTCCATCGCCGCCGCGTCGATCATCGCCAAGGTGACGCGAGACCGGCTGATGGTCGAATACGACAAAAAATATCCCCAGTACGGCTTTGCCGTCCACAAGGGATATTTGACGAAGATGCATATGGAAGCCCTTCGGGAATATGGGCCCTGTCCGATACACCGGCGGTCCTTTGAACCGATCAAGAGCATGGTGCAGGGGCAAGGCAGTTTTTAGCATAACTTTTAGAATAAATCCTTTCGCCACAATAAGATAGCCGCCGTAATCGTACAGATGAGGGCGATGCCGGATACGTAGAAGAAGCCGTTCGCCGTATCTTGGAAGGGGACCTGGACGTTGATGCCCCATAAACTGAAGATAATCGTCGGAACTGCCAGCATGATCGTAATCGAGGCTAAGAATTTCATGACTAAGTTCAAGTTGTTGGAAATGATCGACGCGAAGGTATCGGACATACTCATCAGGATGTTGGAATACATTTCAACCATTTCGATAGCCTGCTTGTTTTCGATGATGACGTCTTCCAGGAGGTCTTCGTCTTCTTCATACATTTTAATGAGATGGTGAAGGGCCGTGTTGCGGCGCAGGCGCATGAGGCGCTCCATGACGATGCCATTGCCCCTGAGGGCCGATGTGAAGTAGGTCAAGGATTTCTGTAATTCCAAGAGCATGAAAAATTCCTTGTTGCGCATGGAATGGCGCAGTGTTTCTTCGAGATCATCCGTTCGGTGATTGATCTGCATTAAGTAACGAAGGAATAAGGTTGCCGAACGATAGAGTATTTGAAATAAGAAGCGCGTCTTTTTAAAGGTGTGGAACAGGGGATAGGTGTTTTTCGTAAAAGCGCGCATGACTTCCGTCTCCTCGATACAGAGGGTGATGATGAAGTCGGATGTGATGAAGATACCGAGGGGCAGTGTGTCGTAACTGTCCGTTTCCAGGACGACGGGAATGTTGATGACGACGAAGATGTAGTTGTCTTCGATTTCAACGTGGGAACGTTCTTCCGTGTCCAAGGCGGTTTTCAAAACATCGGTGGGGATTTCCGTGACCATGGATACGAGCTGCAAATCGTCGGAATCCGGGTTTACGACGTTGATCCATGAGCCTTTTTCAGCCGATGCCAAGGAAATGTTTCCATCCAAGTGGCCGTTGCTGTGCTTGTAAACTTGAATCATGTTACGGTACTCTCCCTTTCTGCAGAATCAGGGCCTCTAACCCCAAATTCTAATATAATCATTAATCTTTCGTTCGTCAACCCTTTTGGGGATTTTTTACACAATCTTTGTCTGTCCCGGCGGCGAAGAGGTGCGGCTGGCGACGGACGGCTAATTATGGTATGATAACTATACGAAAAAATAAGGGGAGGCCTGCGTATGACCAGAAAATTCGTACTCACGGCTGATGAAGAGAGTAAACCATTATGCAGTTATTAAAAATGGAGCTGAGAGGCTTCAAATCCTTTGCCGATAAGACAATTTTGAACTTTGATAAGGGTATTACGGCCATCGTCGGGCCCAACGGCAGCGGTAAGAGCAACATTTCCGATGCCGTCCGCTGGGTCATGGGGGAACAGAACATCCGCCAACTGCGGGGCCAGCGTGCCGAAGACATCATCTTTGCCGGTACACAAACCCGCCGGCCTCAGGGTGCGGCCGAAGTATCGCTCTATTTTGATAACAGCGACCATGCCCTGGATACGGAATTTACGGAAGTCGTCGTCACCCGGCGCCTCTTCCGGTCCGGTGACAGTGAATACTATATCAACCGTCGGCCGTGCCGCTTAAAGGATATCCATATCCTCTTTGCCGACACCGGTATCGGTCAGGATTCGATGGCCGTCATCGGCCAGAACCGCGTCGACCGCATCTTGAACAGCAAGCCTGAAGAACGGCGGGTCATCTTTGAAGAAGTGGCCGGCATCAGCCGTTTTAAGGGGCGAAAAGCCGAAGGACTGCGAAAAATTGCGGAAACGGAACGCAATTTGGAACGCATCGGCGACCTTACCAGTGTCCTCGAAGAGCAGCTGGAACCCTTGCAGAAACAGGCTGAAACACTGAAGGAGTTCCGAACCCTCGACAGCGAACGCCTGGCTTATGAAGGGACCCTGACCCTCCAAGAACTGCGCAACAGCGAACGCCTCTTGGCCAAAGCCGAAAACAGCCGCCAGTCGGCATCGGCGGAAGAACAGGAAGCGGCCAAAGCATTGACCGATGCCGAACAGCGGCGCAAGGCCCTCATGGCCTCCATGGCGGCGGAAGAAGAAAAACTGCGCCGCCTCGATGAGGAAGCCATGGCCGTGCACAACGAATTGGACAGCCTGACCCATCGCCAGGAAGCCTGCATTCAGCGAAAAGCCGAACTGGCTGAGCAGCAGGCTGCCGATGAAAAGGATGAAGGCCAGCTCAAAGAGCGGCAGACGTCTTGGGAGGCCAAGGAGAAAGAACTGCGGCAGCAGAAGGAACAAAAGAAAACCGAGCTGGCAGCGGCTCAAAAGGCCCTGGCCCTGACCGAAACCTTAGTCACCCAGGCGGACGACAAGGCTAAACAAGCAGCCGACGCCCTAAAGAAACGCCTCGATGCCAATTCCAGCCGCAGCCGCGACGCCTTCATGCTGCGCTGCGACCGCGATGACCTGCGCCGCCGCTTAGAAGAAAATGCCGACGCCTGTGAAGAAGCCCTTCGCGCTTTCGAAGAAAAAAAGCAGGCCTTGGAAGACTTGAAGGGCCGCAGTCAGGACGTCGAAGACCGAAGAGACCAGTGGCAGCAACGCCTTCGAGACCGGGAAAAGGATGTTGCCGCTCAGAAGGAGGCCGCTGCCAAGGCGCAGGTCCTCCTGGGGGACGTCGAACGGGACTATCGCCGTCTTCGCAGTGACGTCGACGGGGCTCAACAGCGCATCGGCGTCTTACGGAGCATGGAACAAGAACACGAAGGCTTGGGCCGGGCCGTCAAGGTCGTCCTTACGGCATCGCAGCCCTGGCGCAGAGAGCTTTGCGGCGCCGTCGGCGAATTATGCCGCATTCCCGGTAAGTTTGCCGTCGCCGTCGACATTGCCCTGGGCGCCGCGGCCCGGTACGTCGTGGCCGAAAACGAAGGGGCGGCCAAACAGGCCATTTCCTATTTAAAAGAAAAGAAAGCCGGCCGGACGACCTTCCTGCCCCTGGATACCCTGAGAAACCGGACGCGGACCGCCGATGAAGAACGGGCCGCGTCGGAAAAAGGCATCCTGGGTTTTGCCTCTGATGTCATTACTTATGAAGAAAAATATAAGACGGTCTTTACGTCTTTATTGGGGAAGACCCTCTTGGCCGATACGATGGACACGGGGTCGGCCGTCGCCAAGAAGTACGGCCACCGTCTGCGCATCGTCTGCCTCGACGGCACGCAGTTCAATGCCGGCGGCTCCCTGACCGGCGGCAGTACGCGAAATCAGGAAGGCTCCCTCATCAGCCGCAGAGCCTTGATGGAAGACTTGCAGCAGCACCTTGACGACGGTCAAAAAAAGCTCCAATGGTTGACGGAAAAGGGCAAGGCTTTGCGCCGAACGGCTGAAGACGGGAAACAGGTCTTGGAGGCGGCCGAAGAAGCCCTGCAAAAGGCCAAGCAGGAATCGGGCCAGGCCGCATGGCAGGCTGCACAGCTCGCTTCGGAATTGCGGGACCTTGAAAAGACCGTGACCGATATGGATAAGCGCGTCGAAGCCCTTGACACGGCCCGCTCGGATATCCAAGCCGACCTCGTTTCCAAAGAGAAGGCCCTCTCGGCCCTGGAAGAAGAACCGGAAACGGACATTCACCAGTGGCAGGCCGCTGCCGATGCAGCCAAGGCCGAAGCGGAGCGGTGCCGGAAGAACCTGACGGAATGTCAGATCACGGCGGCGACCTTAAAAGAACAGGTCCGCCATGGGGAAGAACAGCTGACTCAGCACGCTTCCTGGCAGGACGAATTGACGAGTCAGCAGGACATCCTTGCGCAACGGCGTAAGGACCTTCGCGAGCGCCGCCAAACGACGGAAAGGCTCTTACAGGAGCTGGCTCAGAATATCGAAGTGAAGAAGGCCGAAACGGCTCGTTCCGATGAGGCCAAAGAAGCTTTCTATAAGAGCCGCAGCGAACGGCTGCAGCAGAGCCATGACCTGGACGAACTCGTCGACGACCTGCGTAAGCGCAGTCAGACCTGGCAGCAGCGCCTCAATGCTGCCGATATCCAGATGGAAAAATATAAGAGCGATATCAGTCATCATGAAGAACGGCTGGCCATGCAGGGCCTGAGTCGGCAGGAAGCCATGGATCGGCGCCGCGAAGGCTCGCTGAAAGAGCTTCACGACAAGGTCAGTCAGTTAAAATCACAAATAACGGCCTTAGGTACCATCAACCCGGCTGCCGAAGACGACTATCAGGCAGCCCTGGATAAACAAGAATTTTACAAGAAGCAGTGCCTCGATTTAGAAGAATCGAGGGAAAAGCTGCGGGCCGTCGTCGCCGACATCGACAAGGCCATGGCCGACCAATTCGGTCAGGCCTTTCAAGATATCGGCGTCCATTTCCAGCAGATTTTCAGCTGCCTCTTTGAAGGCGGAACGGCCCATTTGGCCCTGACCGATAAAGAACACATCTTAGAGTCCGGCGTCGAAATCTACATCCGTCCGCCGGGAAAGAAACAGCAGTCTCTGACCCTCCTCTCGGGGGGCGAACGAGCCCTTACGGTCATCGCCCTGCTCCTGGCCTTTTTGGCCTTTCATCCGGCGCCGTTCTGTCTGGTCGACGAAGTCGACGCGGCCCTCGACGAAGCCAATGTAGAGCGCATGGCCAAGTATCTCCAGAATTACAGCGGCTCGACGCAGTTCATCGTCATCACTCACCGCCGCAAGACGATGGAAGCGGCCAATACGCTCCTCGGCGTCACCATGGAAGAAAAGGGCGTATCGCGGCTGCTGTCGGTCAAAGTAGATGAATTATTAAAGGAAGGAACATGATCATGGGATTTTTTTCAAAACTTCGAAAAGGCTTAGAAAAGACGAAACACTCGCTCATTCAAAATATAGAGACCGTCGTCCGCGGCTACGCGAAAATCGACGACGACATGTATGACGACTTGGAAGCGGTCATGCTGACCGGCGACATGGGCGTCGAAACGACGGAATACCTCCTCAATCAGATCCGGACCGGCGTCAAGAACCGGGATATCAAAGACGGGAACGACGTCGTACCTTACCTTGAAGGGTGCATCGTCAAGCTTTTGAATGAAAACGATGAACCCCTGCCGGAAACGGAGGGGACACGGGTCATCTTCGTCGTCGGCGTCAACGGCGTCGGCAAGACGACGACCATCGGCAAGTTAGCGAAATACTATGAAGAACAAGGGAAATCGGTCATGCTGGCTGCCGGCGATACCTTCCGGGCCGCCGCGTCGGAACAGCTGACCATCTGGGCCGAACGGGTCGGCGCTCCCATCGTCAAGCATCAGGAAGGAGCCGATGCGGCTGCCGTCGTCTTCGACGCCACGGCTTCGGCGAAAGCCCGTAACATCGATATCCTCCTGGTCGATACGGCAGGCCGATTGCAGACTAAGTCCAACCTCATGGAAGAACTGCGGAAAATGGCCCGCATCGCCGGCCGCAACATCGATGGGGCTCCCCAGGAAACGCTGCTCGTCCTCGATGCCACGACGGGACAGAATGCCGTCAGCCAGGCCAAGCTCTTCGGCGACGTCGTGCCCTTGACCGGCGTCGTCCTGACCAAGCTCGACGGCACGGCCAAAGGCGGCGTCATCCTGTCGATTAAACGGGAACTGGGCGTCCCCGTCCGCTGGGTCGGCGTCGGCGAAGGCGTCGACGATCTTCGTCCCTTCGATGCCGCCCAGTTTGCCGATGCCCTCTTCGACAAGAACGTCGCCGCCCGTGAAGAGGGTGGCGAATAAGGAGGGAGGAGGTCATGACCATCGTCGAAGACATGGGCTCGAAACTTGCGGCCCTGCGCCGGGAACGGCCCCTCATTCATCACATTACGAACTTTGTCACCATGGACGACTGCGCCAATGCGACCCTGGCCATCGGCGCCTCGCCGACGATGACCAATTCCGTCGAAGAAGTCGCCGAAATGGCGGCGGCCGCGAAAGCACTGGTCCTCAATCTGGGCACCCTCCAGCAGTGGACCCTGGAGGCCATGATCCTGGCCGGAAAGGCGGCAGCCCGTAAGGGCGTTCCCATCATCTTCGACCCGGTCGGGGCCGGCGGGACGACCTTTCGCACGGAAGCGGCCCTGCGCCTGGTCCGGGAACTACCCCTTTCGGTCATCCGCGGCAATGCGGCGGAAATCACCTGCCTGGCCGATCATAAGAGCGGCCGCAACCTCGGCGTCGACAGCCTGGTCCGTCCCGTCGACGGTACGTTGGCGGCCGAACTTGCCGATAAATTGGCGGCGACCATTGCCATTACCGGCGCCGTCGACATCATTTCCGACGGCACGCAGACGGCTGCCGTCCACAACGGCTGCCCCATGCTGACCTATGTGTCCGGCACGGGCTGCATGACGTCATCCCTCATCGGCTCCTTTGCCGCCGTCAGCGACGCCTTTACGGCAGCTGTCGCCGGCGTCACGGCCATGGGCATCGGCGGCGAACTGGCCCTTGAACGAGGTGGCAGTGCCGGTCCCGGTTCTTTTCACGCCCGCCTCTTCGATGCTTTTTACAGCCTGAATGGCGATCTGTTGCAACAGTATGGAAAGGTCTTGATTACCCATGAATAATGTTGAACTTAAAAGAATGACGGTGACGGCTATCTTCATCGCCATCGGAGTCTTGCTGGCTCCCTTCGTTTCATTTCCCTTCGGCGGGGCCCGCGTCTTTCCCCTGCAGCATCTCATCAACGTCCTCTTAGCCGTCCTCGTCGGCTGGCGCTATTCGACGGCCGGTGCCTTCTGCATCTCGTCGATCCGCATGGCTATGGGCGTCGGGACGGTCCTTGCCTATCCCGGCAGCATGATCGGCGCCGCCTTGGCCGGTATCTTCTATAAAAGGACGGGATCCATCTGGGGGGCCGTTGCCGGTGAAATCATCGGGACCGGACTTTTAGGCGGCCTCATCGCCTACCCCGTGGCGGCCTTCGTCTTAGATTCCAAAGCCGTGGCCCTGTGGTTTTTTATCGTCGCTTTTTTACCCAATACCTGCCTCGGTGCCGCCTGCGGAGCCTTGTTATACCGCTTTTTGCCCATCCGGAAACTGGCTGGCCAATTGGAAAAATAATAATTACAACTTGTTTAGAGCCGTATATTGACTTATATGGTGCGGTATATTAAACTATAAATTGGTACTGGGTTTTATGTTTGAGTTTCAGAGACCGTATGTTATATTTTTGTGAGTAGGATGTGTTTACATGACAGAAGATATCCGCGCCAAGATTCTGGCGGAAGCCTTGCGTGAAATCGACCGGCATGGTTCTGAGTTTCACATGGATGATTTAGCCCGCAAGCTGCGCATCAGTAAGCGAACCTTGTACGAATATTTTTCGTCAAAACAGGAAATCGTGGAAGAAGCGATCAGTTCGTTTCTTGAAAGGGTCTACCAATACCATCGGGAGCTCGTCGACGATGACAACCTGACCTGTGAAGAGAAATTGATTGCCTATTTCGACGTGCCCAATGAAAACTGGCAGGTCTTGTCGGTCCGGAAGGTCTGCGATCTCTTAGTGAAGATGCCCGACGTCTGGGAACGCCTGCAGTCCCGCTACAAAAAGGATTGGAGTCTCTTGGAACAGCTCCTCGATGAAGCTCAGCAGACAGGAGAATTCAAGCCTTTTGACAAGCTCCTGTTATTGCGCATGCTGCACAGCGCAGCCGATGATATCATCGATTATTTCAATGATGTCAATCAAGATTCCAGTTTTAGTGATTATATGAAACGTTGTATAAAGGTCTTATTATACGGCATTAAAAATCAGGAATCGAAAGAAATAGGAGGAAAAAAAAGATGATACAAAAACGCAAACTTGCGACGATGAGCGTTGCCGTCCTGACGGTTGCGGCGCTCTTGGCCGGCTGTGGTGCTGATAAAGACGCAACTAAAGCGCCCGTTGCTGTCAATACGTATAAAGTCGTCGCGTCAGACACGCCCGTTCGAGCCGAATACAGCGGTACCGTATCGGCGATGGATAAGGTTCCCGTTCAGCCGAAGATTTCCGGCCGCGTCGTAGAAAAGTACGTCCAAGGCGGTCAGGATGTCACGGCCGGTCAGGCCTTGTTCCGCATCGACAGCCGTACGTACGATGCCGCCTTGGCTCAGGCAAAGGCAACCCAAGCCCAGTCCGAAGCCAATTTAGCCAATCAGCAGCTCAATCTCCGCCGTTACCAGGCCCTGGCCAGCCAGGATGCCGTTCCGCAGCAGACCGTAACCGACCAGGAAGCGGCTACGCGCCAACAGGCGGCCGTCGTCGCGGCTAACGCGGCCCAGGTCGATGCCGCTCAGGATAACGTCGATGATACCATCGTCTATGCGCCCTTCAGCGGCAAGCTGAACGTCGACGACGTCCCCATCGGCACCTTTGCGACAGCCGGTTCGACGGCACTGGTCACCATTTCGTCGACCAATCCGGTCTACGTCGAATTTTCCATCAGTGAAGCCGAATACCTGCAGATGACCAAACAGGGGGCAGACGGCAGTAACTGGGGCGACCACCTCCTGCTCCGCCTGAGCGACGGCACGATGTATCCTTATGAAGGCCGCATTGCCCAGGTCAACCACGGCATGGACGGCAACTCCGGTTCGATTATCGTCAAAGCCGTCTTTGACAACCCGGAAAACCTGCTCATCCCCGGCCTGTATGCTACGGTCGTTTCCGATACGCAGATTCAGCGCAATGCCTTGTCCGTCCCGCAGCGGGCTGTTCAGCAGACCCTCGGTAAATACTACGTTTCCGTCATCGACGGCAACGGACAGGCTCAGACTCGGGAAGTCACGCCGGGCCAGAAAGTCGGTAAATTCTGGATCATCACCAGCGGGCTTCAGAGCGGCGATATCGTCATCGTCGACGGCTATCAGAAAGCAAAGGGAGCGACCCTCGACCAGCACTTGCTGACCAAGGCGGATATCGACAACGATAACTCCAATACGGCTTCTGACTCGTCGTCAAACAAGTAGGGAGGCGAGACCGTGATATCAAAGTTTTTTATTGACAGGCCTATTTTCGCCGTCGTCATTTCCCTGATCATCTCCATCCTCGGTCTGCTTTCCATCGCAACCCTGCCGGTCGCGAAGTACCCGAACGTTACGCCGCCCCAAGTCCGCGTGTCGGCATCTTACCCCGGGGCAAACGCCGAAGTCATCGGCACGACCGTCGCCAGCGTCATCGAACGCCAAATGGTCGGTGTCGACGACCTGGTCAGCTTGGAAAGTTCCAGTAATGACAACGGGACCTATTCGCTGACGGCCCAGTTCGAAACGGGCAGTGACGGCGACATGGATACGGTCAATACCCAGAACCGAGTCAGCCAGGTTTCTTCGACCCTGCCGTCAGAAGTTACGGCGACGGGCGTTACGGTCCAGAAGTCGACGAGTTCCATGGCCATGGTATTCGCCCTCGTTTCGCCGAATGGGTCGTACGACGCTACGTTCATGAAGAACTATGCGACCCAGTACTTCATGGATGCCTTGAAATCCGTTCCCGGCGTCGGCAGTGTCCAGGAATTCGGTTCGGACTATGCCATGCGTATTTGGCTCAATCCGATGAAGATGAGTATCTTGAACGTCACGCCGACAGACGTCATCTCGGCCATTTCGGCCCAGAACACCCAGGCTGCCGTCGGTACCATCGGCGCTCAGCCGTCGGCCAACAACCAGACCTATCAGTACACCATGCGTACCGACGGTCGTCTGCAAACGGCCGAACAGTTTAAGAACGTCATCATCCGCACCAACTCCGATGGGACTATGGTCCGCGTCGGCGACGTAGCGGAAGTCAACTTAGGTTCGAAAGATTACAGCGTCACGTCCAAACTCAATGACAGTAATGCTGCCGGCTTCATGGTCAGCCTGACGTCTGACGCCAACGCCATGCAGTCTGTCAGCGGTGCGAAAGCCGTCCTTGAAAAGGCCAAGGAATCCTTCCCGTCCGATATGGACTATGAAGTCGTATACGACAGCACGAAGTTCGTCCGGGCCTCCATCGAAGAAGTTATCCAAACCTTCATCGAAGCCCTGCTCTTGGTTGCCCTCATCGTATACCTCTTCCTCCAGAGCGGCCGGTCGACACTCATTCCGTTGATCGCCGTCCCGGTATCCCTTCTCGGGACCTTTGCCCTCTTTTCCGTCCTTGACTTTTCCATCAACACCTTGACCTTGTTCGCCATGGTCTTGGCTATCGGCCTCCTCGTCGACGATGCCATCGTCGTCATCGAAGCCGTTGAATATGAAATTAAATACAACGCCCGAAGTCCGCGAGAGGCGACGATCATCGCCATGGAAAACGTACAGAACCCGGTTATCGGCGTCGCCTGCGTCTTGGCTTCGGTCTTCATCCCTGTCGCTTTCCTAAGCGGCATGAGCGGTATCCTCTACCGCCAGTTCGCCTTGACCATTGCCGTCTCGGTCCTCATTTCGGCCTTCGTCGCCCTGACCCTGACGCCGGCCATGTGCGCGACCATCTTGAATATCCATAAGCCCGAAGAAAATCCCAAGGGGATTTACAAATTCTTCAATAAATTCAATGAATGGTTCGACCGCCTCATCGCAGGCTATGGCAAGATCCTGGCTCACTTGCAGCTCCACCTGCGCTGGTGCGTCGTCTTCCTGATCGTCATCAGTGCGGCTACCCTCGGCGTCTTCCGGGTCATGCCGACGGGCTTCGTACCGGCTGAAGACAGTGCCTTCGTCATGATGGATATCACCCTTCCGGAAGGCATTTCTCAGACGGAAACGAAGAAAATCAGTGAAGACATGGGTAACTGGCTCAAAGAACAGCCCGGCGTATCGACGGCCATGAATATCGTCGGCTACGGCCTTCTGGCAGGCGGCCAGAAGTCGAACGCCGCCGCTGCCTTCATCGGCCTTGACGACTGGGATGAACGGACGACGAAGGATCTCTCCGTCGACGCTTTGATGGGTAAAATCATGGCCCGCGGCGCCCAGATTCCGCAAGCCTCGATCATCGCCTTAAACCCGCCGCCAATCGACGGCATGGGTACGTCGTCAGGCTTCACCATGCAGCTCGAAGACCGGGGCGGCCATACGACGGCCGAACTGTCAGAAACGGCACAGAAAGTCATCGCCGCTGCCCGTCAGCGTCCGGAAATCGGTTCGGTCTACACCGCTTTTGCTGCGGATACACCGGGCTATGAGCTCGAAATCGACCGCGACAAAGTCGCCCGTGAAGGCGTCTCCCTGAGCGACCTCTATTCGACGCTCCAGTCCTTCTACGGTTCCTATCAGGTCAATGACTTCACCATCTTTGGCCGTAACTTCAAGGTTATCGTCCAGGCTTCTCCGGAATTCCGTGAAACCGTCGATGCCAACAACCATATCTATGTCCGCAACTCGAGCAACCAGCTCGTTCCGGTATCGAATTTCGTTCGTCCGAAACCGATGGGATCGGCATCGATCATCACTCGTTTCAATGACTATCCGGCTATTACCATCCAAGGGGCTCCGGCCAATGGCTACAGCTCCGGCGACGCCATTAAAGCCTTGGAAGAAATCGCAGCCGATACCCTCGGCGAAGGCTATGCCTACGAATGGAGCGGCATGAGCCGTGAAGAAATCGAAGCCGGCAACAAGACGGTCTACGTCTTTGCCTTGGCCATCCTCTTCGTCTTCCTCGTCTTGGCAGCCCTCTATGAAAGCTGGAAAGTTCCCTTTGCCGTACTATTCAGTCTGCCGGCCGGTGTCTTTGGGGCAGCCGTCTTTGCCTACCTCCTGAGCCAGCAGAACAACATCTACTTCCAGATCGGTATCCTGGCCGTCATCGGCCTGGCTGCCAAGAACGCCATCCTGATCATCGAATACGCCAAAGTCCGTGTCGATGAGCGCGGCATGGATCCCGTGTCGGCTGCTATTGAAGCCGCCAAGATCCGTCTGCGCCCGATCATCATGACGTCCCTGGCCTTCGTTGTCGGCTCCATCCCGCTGGCCATGGCCTCCGGTGCCGGTGCCGCATCCCGTGTCAACATGGGGATCACCGTCGTCTTCGGTACGTCCGTTGCGACCATCGTCGGCGTCTTCCTCATTCCCATGATGTTCATCATCGTCGAAAACTTTGGCCATAAAAAGGTGAGACCAAAGAGTGAAGTCGGACGGCTGAAAGACATGTAGCCTCCGGTTCATACCTTGTTTTATACTATCAGCACGCTCTGTCCTTTTGGGCAGGGCGTGTTTTTTTTGTGGCTTCCATCCGTCTTTTTTGATCCGCCGAAAGTATGGAAAAGGGGATACAGAGGCCGTACATCTATCGGTTTTGACACACTTTGTATTGACAGAATCCGACTTTCTATGTTATATAGTAATGAGGTAAATGAGAAATTCGTCTTTTACCATGGCTGACATCGGAAGGACTGCACCGCGAGTCCCGGGGATCCGGTCATGGCAGCTGTTTTCCTTTCACAGGCATGAATCACTGTCGGCACGATTTAAATAGTGTAAGCCTTTTCCCTTGGAGGGAAGAGTCCTTATAGCGTTTTATGGTGGTAAAAAAGGAGGCAACAATATGAATGTATTCTCACGATTTATGAAATTGGCCGTCGTCGTGGCAGTCAGCCTTTTGGCGATGGCCGTCCTCGGCGGCTGCGGCAGCTCCGACAAATTTGCCGGCGAATGGACCGGTACCGGGCGCTACAACCAGACCGATTTTGACTGCTTTTATGATTTAAAGATCGAGAAAGACGGCAATGGCAACGGTTATACCATCGAACAGACCCGCTCCTATTGGAATGCCAAGGAAAGCATAAGCGGCAGCAGCGCGTCCTACAGTTGGCAGAATGAAACGGAAAAACTGACGGGGAATCTCCAAAACGAGGTATTGGAAATTTCGGGCAATACCCAGGCATCCCTGACCTATAACGAAGAAAAAGAAGAACTCCAGTATAAGACCGGCGATTCCATCATTACCCTGCAAAAGAGCAAAGACGCAGCCGGTGACTTGGATTCCTTTAAAAATCGTCAAAAAGAAGAACTGCTGGATAAGTTGAATAAAGAGGGGAAAAACTTCTCTTTTACAGAGTAAACAGGTATTTTAGGGTATAAGGAGGTAATCAAATGCGTTCACTGTCAAAATTCATGAAATTGATTGTCTTTGCTGCTGTCAGCATTTTTGCCGTTGCCTTTCTTACCGGCTGCTTTAATTCGAAAAGCGTCGACTATTCCGGTCAATGGGTCGGCTACGGAAAAACGGGGTTCCCGAAAGAAATGGACTGCGTCTATGATGTCAAAATTGAAAAGAATAACGATGGCTATATCGTCAGCTTAGAACGGAGTAATTGGGAATTAAAAGATATTCCCGATCCGGGCTTAATCGACAGCATCGTCAACCAGGACAATCAGCAGTATGAATGGACGACGATGAAGGAAATGAACCTCAAGGCAGAGGAAAAAGACAACACCCTTACGACGACGACGGAAAATCCTCTGACCTTCACCTATGTAGAGAAGGACGGAACGCTGGAACTGTCCTTTAAAGACTATTCCCATCAGGATGAACAGGTAACGGTACAGCTCCATAAGGCCGAAAAGGGCGAAGTAGAAGACTTTAAGAAACGTTCGAAAGAAGATATTTTAAAAGCTATGACGCCGGACAATCAGCATTCTTTTAAGGAATGATCCGGTAAGACAGGATCCATAACGACATAACAGGCCATAGAAAAAGGACTACCGATTCACGAGGATGAATCAGTAGTCCTTTTCGATGAGAAGGCGTCAGGCCTCATCGGACAGGATCCGTTCTTTTAATTCTAAGTAGCGGGTCGTAAAATACGGTGTCAGCTGGGCTTCGCGCAGGTCGTTGCCGAAGGGGCGGCGGCTGATGGAAAGGATTGGCGGACTCTGAATCCGTTTGGCAACGGCAAAGCCGGCCAGGAGGCGCCACCACCGTTCGAGGTCGTCGATGAATTCCTTGGCTGTCGGAAATAATTGGTGGACGTCGACAGTGCAGCCGATGTTCTTTTCCAGGGTTCCGTCGAGATACCAGGTCAGGATCGATTCGGGCGTAGCCCTTTGCCAGCGTTCGACGAAGGCGGCGAAGAGGTAGTCGTGGTAGGGGTAAATCAAAGGGTCGCCTTGTCCCTTGGTGATATCCTGTTTGTTCGACAGTTCGGCGCTGGGGACGATGTCGATGCTGCCCTGAGGGACGACTTGGCGGCCGAAGACCTTGTCGTTGAGGTAGTGGGCCAGTTCGTAGACCTGATGCTTCCAGAGGTCAGCCGTGGCGGCTAAATAGCCGGCGCTGTCGCCGTAGAGGGTGGCATAGCCGACAGACGTTTCGGCCTTATTGGCGTTGCACGTGAAGACGCCGCCAAAGGAGGCTGCCGCAGCGGCCAAGATGCGGCTCGAGCGGTCCCGGGCCTGGATGTTTTCTTCGATGAAGCTGGTCAAGGCGAGGCTTCCCTTTTCCTTTTCGCCCTGATGGAGGATGGTTTCCCTGAACTGCTTGCGCGTCAGCTCCAGGCTGTCCTGGACGGGGATGACCGTATACAGGCAGCCGATGTTGTCGGCCAGTTCTTTGGCCAGGCTCTTGGTCGTGTCCGAATTGTAGCAGCTGGGCATGTTGACCAAGAGGATGTCCTCCGGCGGCAGGACCGTCGCATAGAGGGCGGCATTGACGGCCGAATCGATGCCTCCCGATACGCCGATGACGACTTTATGGACACCGATGGCATCCATGAAGTGCCTGAGGCCGTAGTGGAGGCTGTCGTAAATATCTTCAATCTGGGACTTTTCCGGCTGCACCTGAGACGGAGACGTAAAGGTCTGCGTCGTTTCGTCAAAGTCGACGAGGAGGAGCTCTTCCGTAAAGGGCTTGCAGGCGCTGTGGTGGCTGCCGTCTTTTTGGTAGGTGCTGCTGGCGCCGTCAAAGGTATAGATGTTCTTGCCGTTGTTCTGGATGCCTGTACAGTTGACGTAGACCGCCGGGCAGTGAATCTTGTCGATGGCCTGGCCGAAGAGGCGGTGGCGGCGCTGGGTTTTTCCTAAGGTAAAAGGCGAGTTTGAAATATTGACGAACAAGTCGATATCGTACATCTTGCCTAAATAGTGCATCGGTTTGAAAGGATAGTTTTCATCCCAGCTGTCTTCGCAGATGAGGGGGCCGATGCGGAACTTGCGGCCGTCGTCGAAGGAAATCTGGACGGGCGACAAGAAGTCTTCCGGGAAGGCGTGCCGTTCCTGGGCGACTTCGATGAGGGACGTAAAGTAGCGGATATCGCTGAATTCCCGGTAATTGGGAAGGAGGGTCTTGATGTAGAAGGGGTAGGGCGAACGGGCAGGGGACAGCCATTGGCCGTTGTAGGCGATGAACATGGCGTTATATTTTCGCGTCCGGCCGTCGAGGTTGACCCGGTCCGTTTCTTTGGCTACGTTGCCGAAGATGATGGCCATGCCCTGAGACAGGTCGCGGATTTCTTCGCCGAAGCGGACGCATTCGTCGATGTAATCGGGCTGGTCCCAGATGTCGCCGATGAAGTAGCCGGGAATGGCAAGTTCCGGGAAGACGACGATGTCACAGCGGGCTGCCTTGGCCTTGGCGATGAAGTCCTTCATGACCGCCGCGTTCTGCCGAGGATTGCCGGGATAGACCCGGGTCTGGGCGAGTGCTATTTTAAACAAGGAAAAGCCTCCTTTTCATAGGTGAGAATCTATATACTACCTCATCTTATCATAAAACGGTAGCTGCGAAAAGGTTGGCCGCCTGCGGTCGGCGAAAAAAACATGACAGAATGGCGTCCTTGCGGTATACTTAATGTATTATCAAGATTGAAGGAAGGTCTTTCATGAAAACGCTGCTCACCATTTTGAATGCGAAATTTATTCAGTCGTCTCTGGCCATTCGCTGCCTGACGACGGCCTGCGCCCACCGAGGCGTCGCCGTCGATGCGGCTGAATATACGATCAATCAAAATCCCTACGACATCCTGCGTCACATAGCAGCCTTTAAAGCCGACGTCATCGGCTTTTCCTGTTATATCTGGAATATTGAAATGACCTGCCATATCATCACCTTAGTCAAAAGCGTCTTCCCCGAAACGAAGATCTTCGTCGGCGGTCCCGAAGTCTCCTATACGGCCCGCCAGGTCCTTCTTGACTGCCCGGATATCGACTACGTCCTCCAGGGCGAAGGGGAAATCATGGTGCCGGATTTCCTGACGGCTCTCGAAAAGGGGGAAGACGGGACGGATATTCCCGGCGTTCTCGGCCGCGTTGACGGAAAGATTCAAGGCGATGAAACCTTTCAGGAAATCGACGACCTCGACAGCCTGCCCTTCCCCTATGAAAATCAGGACTTTCGCGACCTCGACCACCGCATCATGTACTACGAAAGCTCGAGGGGTTGCCCCTTTCACTGCCAGTACTGCCTGTCGGGCATGAACGACCGCGTCCGCTTCCGCTCCGTTCCCCGGGTCTTACAGGAACTTCAAACCTTCGTCGATGCCGGCGTGTCCCAGGTAAAATTCGTCGACCGGACCTTTAACTGCAATCCTAGCCATCATCGGCCTTTAGTGGAATATATGATCGGCGTTACCAGAAAGGTCAATTTTCATTTGGAAATCGAACCGGCCGTCTTGACCGACGACGACATCGATTTACTGGCCAAGGCCCCGAAGGGACGCATCCAATTGGAAATGGGCATTCAGACGACGTATGAGCCGACCTTGAAAGCCATCCGCCGCCACAACGATTGGCCGCGGATCACGCACATCATGGAGCGCCTCGTCGCCCTCGATACGATGCACCTTCACCTCGACCTCATCGTCGGCCTGCCCTATGAAGATTATGACCACCTGCGCCAATCCTTCAACGACATCTATGCCCTGCGGCCCCATAAACTGCAGATCGGCTTTTTAAAGCTCCTCAAGGGATCGGGCATTCGCCGCGATTATCCGGGCGATTACCGCTACGACCCGAAAGGCCCTTACGAAGTACTGGCCACGACCTGGCTTCCTTATGAAAAGGTGGCCTATTTGAAGGTCTTTGAAGACGTCTTCGAGCGGACGTATAACTCGGGAAAGTTTACGTATCTCTTGGCCTTTCTGGGCCGCCGGTATGCTCCGGATTACATGAAGCTCTATGAAGTCTTGACAGATGAGTGGCTTGTCCTTCATAATGACCAAAAGGCCCTGTCTGATGATACGCTGTGCCGTTTCCTCGGCCATTGCCTGGAGGATATACTGGATCTTGCGGAGGATCAAAAGGCTCTGGCCAAAGAACTCTTGGCCCTCGACATGCTGACCTTTTTCCGCTTCCGCCTTCATCCCGATTTCCTCGGCTGGCAGCCGGCAGCGCGCCGTGAGACCGACCATATCTTCCGCCATGAAGATTGGCTCTGCCGCTATATTCCCAACTATCGATTTACGAACTGGCGCGACATCAAGATGCGCTACTATATCTGGCCTGTCAGTCAGGCCATGAAGGCTGAACTGAGCCGGTACGGGATGGTTCCCGACGGCCCGGCCTATATCATTGCCGAGAAGAAGAAAGAACGGGCCGACTGGTTCGTCATTCCGGCAAAAGGAGAGACTTTGTGAACGAACGCTACCGTGTCTATTCGACCTATTTAAAAGAAACTTACGGAGAAAAAGTATATAAGCTGCCCATCAGCATCCCCGATACCTGTCCCAACCGCGACGGTACCCTGGGCGTCCGGGGCTGTGCCTTCTGCGGCTCCATCGGTGCCGGCTATGAAAACCTGCCGGCCTCGGTGACCATCGAACAGCAGATCGAGCAGAATATGGCCCATATCAAGCCCAAATACAAGGCCAATAAATTCATTGCCTACTTTCAGAATTTTACCAATACCTACCTGCCGCCCGACCGCTTCCGAGACTTCCTGACGGCGGCCTGCCGGCCCGATATCGTAGGTCTTGCCATTGCCACCCGGCCGGACTGCCTCAATGAAACCTATCTTGACATCATGGCCGACGTAAAGCATCAGTACGGCGTCGACATCCTCGTCGAGTTGGGCCTCCAGACGGCCAACTATAAGACCTTGACCAAGATCAACCGCGGCCATACGACGGCAGAATACGTCGATGCCATGATGATGCTCCGCGATTACCCCTTCCGGGTCTGCACCCACGTCATCCTCGACCTCCCTTGGGATACGATGGAAGACACCATCGAAACGGCTAAACTCGTGTCGGCGGCCGGCACGGATGAAGTCAAGCTCCACGCCCTGTACATCATAAAGAATACGGCCATGGCCGAATGGTACGCCAAGGGCGAAATCAGCCTGGTGACTTGCGAAGAGTACGTCCGCCGCGTCGTAGCCTTCCTCGAATACAGCCGGCCGGACATCGTCTTCCAGCGCCTCATCGGCAGAGCGCCGAAAGAGGCGACGGATTTTGCCAACTGGGGCATGGGCTGGTGGCGCATCCGCGATATGATCGACGAAGCCTTAGAACGCCGTGACACCCGTCAAGGCGCCTTGTGCGACTATCTGCACGGCAAAGCTGTCCGTAAATTCATGACATAAAGGAGATTATTTTGGTAGAAAAGAAACTGCAATTTTCCGATTTGCGTGAAGCCCGGGCCGTCCTGGGCATGAAAGATGAATTTTTAAAGACGATACAGCGTGAATTTCCGGACTGCCGCATTGCCGTCCGCGGCGACACGGCCATGATCGTCGGCAGTGAGCAGGAAGTCGAACAAGTCCTGGACGTCTTCGGCGCCCTGCGCTACTTGTTCCGGGAAAATACCTATCTCACGACGCAGCACGTCCGCTACTCAGCGGGCCTCATCAAAGCCGGGCGGGGCGAAGAGCTGCATGCCCTCTATGAAGATACGGTCGGCATTTCTGCCCGCCACCGCCTGATCAAGCCCAAGACGCTGGGACAAAAAAAATACGTCGACTCTATCCGGAAGAACCTCGTTACCTTCGGCATCGGCCCTGCCGGTACGGGGAAGACCTATCTGGCCGTGGCCCTGGCTGCTTTTTACTTAAAGAATCGTGAAGTCGAACGCATTATCCTGACCCGTCCGGCCGTCGAAGCCGGCGAAAAGCTGGGCTTTCTGCCCGGGGACCTGCAGGAAAAAATCGACCCGTACCTGCGCCCCTTGTACGACGCCTTGGCCGATATGTTCGGCTATGACCAGTTCCAAAAACTCATCGACCGCAACATCATCGAAGTGGCGCCTTTGGCATATATGCGCGGCCGAACCTTAGAAGAATCGTTCATCATCCTCGACGAAGCCCAGAATACGACGCGGGAACAGATGAAGATGTTCCTCACCCGTATGGGCAATCATTCGCGGGTCGTCGTCAACGGCGATGCCACCCAGATCGACCTCGTCGACCGCCGCATGTCGGGCCTTACAGAGGCTGAAAAGATCCTCGACGGCGTGAAGGGCGTCGGCATGGTCCACTTCAGCGACGAAGACGTCGTCCGCCACGACATGGTCGGCCGCATTATCAGAGCCTATGAAAATTATTATAAAGATAAATGATCTGCCCGAAAGGACAGGGGGACACTGTATCAAAGGGGGTACCACTCGTGCATATCAACATCAACTATGAAGATCCTTCATTCGAACAGGAAGACTATGAAAAAGTTATCGAACGGGTCTGTGAAGAAGCGGCCTTGGTTTACGGTCTCGGACCGAACGCCGAAATCAGCATTCTCTTGTGCCACAACGACTACATCCACGCCTTGAACAAACAGTACCGCAATATCGACCGGCCGACGGACGTCCTGTCCTTTGCTCTCAATGAAGGGGAAGAAGACGGCTATGAAGGCCCGGACACGGCCCTTTTGGGGGATATCATCATTTCCCTTGAAAAAGTACAGGAACAAGCCGATGAATACGGCCATTCCTTCGAACGGGAACTGGCTTACCTCACCATTCACGGCATGCTGCACATCTTAGGCTACGACCACATGGAACCGGAAGACAAGGCCGAAATGCGCAAAGAAGAAGAATTTATCTTACAGCGCCTGGATTACGTCCGCCAAGGCGAAGAATTATAAGGAGGACCTATTATCGTTATGGAATCGTTTAAATCGGGATTCGTCGCCGTCGTCGGCCGCCCCAACGTCGGTAAATCGACCCTTATCAACCGCATTATCAAGCATAAAGTCTCGATCGTCTCCGATAAGGCTCAGACGACGCGCAACCGCATCCTCTGCATCCATACGGACGAGGCTTGTCAGATCGTCTTCCTCGACACGCCGGGGATCCACAAGCCCAAGCATAAGCTCGGGGAATTCATGGATGAAGCGGCCTACCAGTCCCTGCGCGATATCGACGCCGTCCTGTTCCTCATCTCGGGCAATGAAAAGAAGGGGCCCGGCGACTTATTCGTCCTCGAAAAAATCAAGGATACAGGCGTTCCCGTCTTCTTAATCATCAATAAAGTCGACCTCATGAGCAAGGAAGAGATCCTGACCAAGATTACCGAATATGCCGAACTCTATCCCTTTGCCCAGGTCATTCCCATTTCGGCCTTAAACGGAGACAACGTCGATGCCGTCGTCGAAGAACTGCGCAAGATCTTGCCGGAAGGACCGAAATACTTCCCGGACGACATGATCACCGACCAGCCCGAACGGCTCTTGGTGGCCGAAATCGTCCGGGAAAAACTGTTCCGCTGCACCCGCGACGAAGTGCCCCACGCCATCGCCGTCTTTACGGAAGAAATGAAAGACCGGGGCAACCATAAGGTCTATATCCGGGTCACGGTATACGTCGAACGGGATTCGCAAAAGCGCATCGTCATCGGCAAGAACGGGGCTGTCCTGAAAGAAATCGGCAACCTGGCCCGTCAGGAAATCGAAAATCTCCTCGGTTCTTCGGTCTACCTCGACATCTGGGTCAAGGTCAAGCGGGACTGGCGCAACAAGGCGGCAGCCCTCAGCGAATTCGGCTATAAAAACGAGTAGGGGGCCGGCAAGATGGAAGCACAACTCATCGTCCAATGTTTTCTTGTTTTTCTGATCTGCCTGATCATCAGCGCCGTCTGCGTTACGGGGAAGTTCGCCTTTGCCCAGCTGCGCAGGGAATATTTGGAAGAACTCATCCGCGACGGCGACGTATCCTTAAGGCCTTTGCTGTCTCTCTATGATAAGCCCATTATCTTCCTGGCGACGGCCCAGCTCGGCATGGCCCTGTCGGGCCTCATTGCCGGGGCTGCCGGATTCTGCATCCTCTACAGCCTTTACGGCCTCCTCGAGCCCTATGTCGGTCATGTCTGGATCTTATGGCTCATCGACGTCGTCGTGGCCGTCATCCTCTGCTTTATTCTCTGGGTCTTTGGCGAACTGATTCCGAAATCCGTCGGCCTCCAGCGGCCGGAAAAGAGCCTGCGCATGGTCCACCGCCTCATCCATCCCTGGAGCCATCCGCTCCTGCCCTTCATCGTCTTCGGCAACGGCCTGGGGCGGCTCATCTTGGCCGACCGCGGCCTCGACGTTACCAACGAAATCGACTTGGCTCATTCGGAAGATGAAATCCGGATGCTCATTACGGCCAGCCATAAAGAAGGGAAAATCGACCAGGTCGAAAGCGAACTCATCGGCAACGTCTTTGATTTTGCCGACCTCTTAGCGAAAGAAATCATGGTGCCCCGTCAGGATATCGTCTGTCTCTATACGGAAGAGACGATGCACCAGCATTTGCAGACCATCCGCCAGTCGCGGCACACGCGTTACCCTTTGTGTGAAGATGACAAGGACCATATATTGGGCCTGGTCCACATCAAGGACATTATGGATCTCTATATCCATAAGCGCAGCAACCTCAACCTCATCAAGCGGCCGATCCTGACCATCCCGGAAATCATGCCGGCGTCGAAACTGCTCCAGCTCATGCGCATGCGCCGGACCTACCTGGCCATGGTCGTCGATGAATACGGCAGCACCGTCGGCCTCATCGGCCTGGAAGACATCTTAGAAGAACTGGTCGGCGCCATTCAGAATGAACACACCCATGAAAAAGAAGAAATCCAGCCCCTGCCCGATGGAGCCTATGAATTTGCCGGGACGGTCCTCCTTGACGACGTCGAAGAGCTGCTGCACATCCCCGTCGAAGAGGACGTCGATACCGATACGATCGGCGGCTACGTCTTTAATGCCTTAGGCCATACACCGATTGTTCACGACGAAGTCACCATTGGAAACTACCGCTTTGAGGTCCTTGAAATGCAGCGCTTCCGCATTGTTCGCCTCAAGGCCGTTCCCATTCCGCCGCCGCCCGTAGCAGACGCCGGGCCGGGGGAAGGGGACGGTGACAGCCATGGCGACTAATCGATCTTTCGGTCAGCGGCCGTCACGACCTTACGACGGCATCATCCTGGCCGTCAAAAAGACGAGTGCCAAACAGCTGGTCCTGACCATTTTGACGCACCAAGAAGGGATTCTCCACGTCCTGGCCCGGCGCAGTACTCAGGGGAAGATGGGCTACGGTGCCTTGGCGCCTTTGGCGGAGATTTCCTTCGACGTCTTTGAAAAGGACGGCGTCCACACCTTGACCGAGTACGACTGCCGTGCCAATCGGCGCCTTCGCGACCTGACCTGGGACGGCTACGTCTATTCCCAGATTTTCGTCGAAATGGTCCTCCTTCTCACGGTGAGCGGAGAAAAAGATGAAGAACTGTACCGCTTGGTCCGCCTCTACGGACGGGCCATCGAAGTGAAAGACGTCCGCATCGTCACCCTCATCGCCGGCTGGCAGCTCCTGGTGCTGACGGGATTTCTGCCGGAAACGGACGAGGCCCGCATCTTTTACCGCGGCCGGGGCTACTGTGACCAGCCCGTTTACTACATCGACTACCAGAATCGGGGCGACATGGCCGAACTGCCGCTTACGCCGGCTGTGCGCCAAACGTGGCAGACCCTTATCCGATATCCCTGGGGGACGGACGAAAAAATAAATCTGCGCAGGGGAGACCTGAAATTTTTAGAAGCCCTGCTCTATAACTACGTCAACCAGTGTAGCGAGGGGCAGATGAAAACGCCGGACTTATTGAAAACCGGCCTGCCGCCGCAGCCGTAAAGAGCCCGAAAGAACGCTGATGTGACCCCAAAAAGTTAGACTTTTATTTCCGAGCAACCCGAAATAGTTGCTCGGAATTTTTTTATGCAGTTTGATTGGCTAGCCGATAGGAAATCGGGCTCTGCCATCCAAGCTTTTCTTTAATCCGATCTACGTT